>NZ_AP025305.1:4500000-4795222 GCF_036492635.1 Aureibacter tunicatorum | reverse complement strand
ATTATTACGAAATTTTGTTAAATTTTGATCCCTATTTGTTTCATAAGTACACTTGCATTGAAACTTTCACAGACTCCTTTTTTAATTTTATAGTCAAAGTGGAGTTTGTCATTATCAATGTCGCTGCTAAAATGATAGTTGTCGATATAATGATTGTCTATGGCGAGTTCGCCCAAAGCTAAATCATGCGTAGAGATGAAACCGCTGGAATTACCTTCATGCAATTGCAAAATCAGTGCCTTGGCGCCTTTATGTCTATCGGCTGAATTTGTGCCTTTTAATATTTCATCCAACATGAATAGCGTAGGCATTTGATCATTTTTGATTTGATTTATTAGCGACTCAATACGTTTGAGCTCTGCATAAAATGAAGAGGTGTTTTCTTCCAAATTATCATTCGTTCTCATGCTTGTGAAGAGGTTCATGATAGAGACTTCAAAAGCTTTGGCGCAAACTGTGCCTCCTGCATAAGCCATGGCGATATTGATACCTATAGTTCGCAAGAAAGTGCTTTTTCCAGACATGTTAGACCCTGTAATCAAGGCGAGCTTGCCATCTCCATTTAATTGAAAATCATTGCTTACTCTTGATGATGAAGCTATTAATGGATGGCCTAATTGCGATGAAGAAATAAAATATCTGTTATCATTAATTTTTGGATAGCATTGATTTGGATTAGCGATAGCATTTTGAGCCAAGCTGTTTAAGCTTTCCATTTCTCCAATTTTTGACAACCAAGAATCGATGGATTGGGCATATCTTTCATTCCATTGATTAAGGTAAGACACATAGTGCAAGTCTAAGCCAAAGATAAAATTGAAAATAGGGAAAAAAGCATTCGCCCTATTATTAAGCAAGTAGACAATGTTTTTAAGCTGTTTTATTGCAATCGATGCTTTGATATTGTCTTTGGTGAAATGAGCTTTGATTTGATTTAAATATTCTTCATCGAAAGATTTTTTCTCAATTTCATCAAATAGTTTTTCATAGACTTCCAATTGCTTATGCTCTTCTTCTATGGTTTTGGAAAGATCTGCAAGTTGCATGGATTTCTTTTTCATGGTGAAAAAGAGAATGGAAACAGGAATCAAAACGAGGTAAAAGCTTAAGTCCAGAGAAAAACAAAGCAGGCTTGTTAAGAGAAAACTTATTGGCATAATATATGAAGCCAGTTTCTCCCATTTTGAAAGCTTGTCAATATTGGCAACTTTAATATTTTTTGATTTATTTTTTAGCTTTTCGCTTAATGAAAGCCCTATCGTTTCGAATTTTTGACACCAATCTTCTTGCTTGCAAAGTTCTTTGATTGCTCGTTGTCTTGAGGTGATTGTCTCTTTGCTGGGAATATTGTCAAGCCATTTTGCTAGAGTTTTTCTTCCGTGGATTGTAGTCGTATGGTTAATGAGCTGGAATAATGATGACTTGTCTCCGAAGATGTCCAGATCGCTTGAGTAGTTATGATTGGTATTTATAAACTCTGTTCCTCCATCCAAGTCGTTGAACTTATGTTCCAATCGAGATATTTCTCTTTGATTTAAATTTTCTAGATGATGGTAGAATGATTTTTTTGCTTTGGTTCTTTGATGAAACTTCAGAAGTAAAATGAATGTAGGCATAAATGCCGCTATTGAAATGTAAATTAATGCCAGCATTTTTGAGTTGGCGAAGAAGATAATGCCGCAAATGAAAAAGATGAATAAACAAACTCTAACGATAGCGATATTTCTTGACTTTTTTTCAAGCTCTGTTTTGCGCAGAGCTGCTTCGTTGGCTTTATGTTTAAATGAATCAATCATTTTCTGAATAGATAAAAAATGGAAAAATACAAAAGCCCGAGAAATAATTCTCGGGCTTAAAATAAACAGGTTATATATTCAATTTTGCAAACAAGTTATTTGCAAAAGCTTTGAATCTCTTTCAAGTTAAGCTTGCCTTCATGAAGCGCTTTTCCAATGATCACACCTTTCACTCCGATATCTTCAAGTTGTTGGATATCATCCATAGATCTTACACCTCCGCTAGCATATACTCTCAAATCAGGGAACAGCTCGACTATTTTTTGGTATAACTCGAAATTAGGACCTTCCAAAACGCCATCTCTAGCTATATCAGTGATTTTAGCGAATTTAAGACCTCTATCGTAAAAATAACGAATGTGTTCGATAATATTTACATTCGTGTTTTTTTGCCAGCCTCTGGTGTGGATCATTCCATCAATGCAGTCAGCTGCAAGCCATACTTTTTCTCTACCGTATGACATAAGCCAACCGCTGAACAACTTGTTTTTTTCAATGGCCGCTTCCCCGATTGTCACAGAGTTAGCTCCGCATTCAAAGGCTTTGCTTATGGCCCCGTCTGTATGAATACCTCCTGTAAAGTTAATATCCACAGGAACAAACGCTTTCAAAATTTCAATGATATTGTCATTTTGTGGTTCGTCATTGACAGCGCCATTAAGATCTACCAGGTGTATAGTTTTTACTCCGCAGTCCAAATAGCGTGTTGCTAAGTCTACAGGACTATCTTCGTATGTTTTAAAGTTATTATAATCACCTTTGGTTAGTCTTACTACTTTACCATTTAATATCGCTACTGAAGGAATAATCTCTATCATAGTTATTTAATTTAAAAATTGCGTAAATAAGCAATTATGCCACATTGGTTTGAAAAGCTTGAGACTATGTCTCAATTTGAAATAATATAGAAGAGCCTAAAAAATATAAAATGAAGTTACCTTTATAAGTAACGTTCATTACCAAGTAAAGTTATACAATTTTAAGGTAAAATACTTGACTCTGGCATAAAATATATTTTCGCTCAAACTATTCTTTTTTTATTAATGATGGAAAAAAAGTATCACCATGATTTCGATTATGCATTTAGCTAGCTTATTTGATTTCGATAAGCTTGAATCCTTGACCATGAATAGTCATGATTTTTACTTTTTCATCCTCTTTTAAGTATTTTCTCAACTTAGCGATATAAACATCCATACTTCTTGCATTGAAGTAGCTATCATCATGCCATATGGCTTTGAGAGCGATGCTTCTGTCAAGCGTGCTGTTGAGGTTTTGGCATAGCATTTTCAGAAGCTCGGATTCTTTGGAAGTGAGCTTTCTTTTTTCCCCAAGCACTGTCAATTCCTGAGTATCAGTGTTGAACTCAAAGTCTCCAATTTTGAATTCAGCAGTTTCCACGCTGGAAGATTCTTGCTTTTTCGACCTTTTGAGAAGCGCTGCGATTCTAAGCAATAGCTCTTCCATATTAAAGGGTTTGGTCAAGTAATCATCGGCTCCTAGCTTCAGGCCCTTGATTGTATCTTCTTTCATAGACTTGGCGGTTAGAAAGATGATTGGCACTTCAGTGTTTTGTTTTCGAATTTCTTGAGCTAAAGTAAAGCCGTCTTTTTTCGGAAGCATTACATCAAAGAGGCAGAGATCAAAGTCATTTTCGCTGAAAAATGCTTGAAAGCCAGCCTCTCCATCTGTTTTCAATGTGGTGTCGTAACCTTTTACCGTAAGGTATTCGTTGAGAATGTCACCTAAATTGGGATCATCTTCTACTATGAGCAATTTCGTTTTATTCATAAGGCAAAAATATTTCAAATGTTGTTCCTTTGTTTAATTGGCTGTTCAATTTTACAGTTCCATCATGTTTTTCAACGATGGATTTAACATAGGACAGCCCAAGTCCAAAACCTTTTACATTATGGACATTTCCCGTAGGAACTCGGTAAAACTTTTCGAATACTTGTTTTTGATCTTCTTTTTTCATGCCAATGCCGTGATCTTTCACCGAAATAAGTATTCCATTACTAACATTTTTTGAAGTAACTTCAATTATTGGAGGCGAGTCGAGACTGTATTTATTGGCGTTGTCTAAAAGATTGTCAAAAACATTTCTCATATGGGTTTCGTCGATTTTGATTGTCGCAGGGCTTGCGCTTAGGTTTTTGGAAATCTTGCCGCCTTTCTTTTCAATAAGCATCTCAAAATGCTTGATTGATTTATCAATGATTGCATTGATGTCTTTAGGCTCTTTTGCAAGCTCGAAATCTTTTTTATCCAAAGAGGCGATTTTAAGCACATTTTCCACTTGTTTGAGCATGCGCTTGTTTTCATTATCGATGATGTTAAGGTAGCGCTCGAGGATATTGGCATTATTCCTCATATCCTTGTCCGTAAGGGCTTCATAAGCTAACGATATGGTTGATATTGGTGTTTTTAGCTCATGAGTCATATTATTGATAAAGTCTGTTTTGATTTCCGAAAGTTTCTTTTGCCGCAATATGGTATGAATGGAATACCAATATGAGTAAAGAATAATGAGAATCAATATCAAGGAAAGAAAGAGATTAAAACTGATCGTTTGAAGAATATATCGGTCTTTCTCAGGAAAAATAACCGCTAATGTGCTTGGACTTCCATAAATATCGTTTTTGAATAGCCGAGCTTTGTACTCGCTGTTTTGCAATGCTTCCTCGTCGGCTGTATTGGATATGAAGAGTTCTTTGCTTTTATTGAAAATCACTCCATATTGATAAGGAACTTTGATGCCTTTGAATCTCATTTCTTCCCTTAGCAACGAATCTAAATATATGGAGTCTATTCTATTGTCAACTTTCCTTTCTTTTGAATAAAGTTCGTTCAGGACAATAGTGACCATTTGCTTTCTTTCATTGACCTTTGGGATCACTCTTCTTTCATTGAAATCGTACTTGAAGACTGAATCCACAAAGTTTTTATGTTGCTTGAACTGGATTCGAATATTTTGATTGAATTCCGGGTATTCATTTTTTTCATTTCGAATCTTGTAATTGAAGTTGAAGATATCCTTTTTCTCATTCAGCCTGACACTAATTTGGTTGTTGTCTTTGGATTGAAAGCTATCCAATGAAAGTATAGTTGGTGTTTGAGGCAGGAATTGATTGAAAAAAAGCAAAGTGTCTTGTTCAAAAACAGATGCATTTTGGTTTTCTCCGTCAGAAAAAAAGCTGTTTTTAGCAATATAAAGCACTTCTCTTTGTTCCAGTCGCTTAGATACATTGTTTAACGCTGAAAGAACATCCTTCCTGAAGCTTGTGTTGTTTTCGTCGATGAGCTGCGTGATCCAGTTGAATTGTATGCTTATGAGTCCTAGCAAAGAAAAGCTCATCAGGATGATAATGAAATATAGTTTGTTTTTACTCATGAAGATTTCGACTTAAGCATTTGGCTAAAAATAGGAGCTTTTCATCTAAAAGTTATCTGATTAACATCATTTAACATGATGTTTCACATGACGCTCAATAAAAATAATCGCTTTATTCTTTAATTTGTTGCATGTTATTGTTCTTTTTTACGGAAGAGATCCTTGACTGACTCCAAGGTGATTGGTTTATTCAAAGTAAATCGTCTTACAAGATTGACCCTGAAGTTTCCCGTGCTGAATCCCAGCCAAGCTTCTGGTATCCCTAGTTGGTTTTGGGACAATAGATTGACATAAGATACGCCTACATAATACTTTTCGCTATTGTATCCAAAGCCTCCTCTAAGTTGAGCTGTAAATGTGACATCTATGTCTTCTCGGCTTGCTTCTGTTTCCTGATGCAGCCTTACTCCTCCAAAACCAACACCAATCGTTGCGGAGATGGCGAAGAAAAGTTTTGATTTGATTACGAAGGTGTGAGCGTACCCTCCATTTACTCCCAGTCCAAATTGGTAAGATTGGTTGAAGTTCACGCTGTCTATGAAGTTTACATAGTTTATATTGCTTGGAACTATCGATGAATCTGCTTTGGTGACAACATTATAAACGTTTCCCCCTAGCAAAAATGATCCTGCGCTTTTCTTCTGCCACTCATTTTGCAGGAAGGCTGCTCTGTAAGAGTATTTTTTATGGTTGAAAACATAGTTATAAACCAATCCAAGGCTTGTCGTTTTGATATCAGGCCTTATGTAGTATTTATCTTTTGGAAAATTCTTGATTGCATGATCGCTATTTTCAAGATAATACCCTCTGTAAAATTGGCCAATGAAATCAATGACATGCTTTCTCATGTATAAATGAGACTGAAGATCAAGGTATTTTGTATTTCCATATTTGTCATGGTCCCGGTTATTGATAAATGGGAAGTTTAGTCCAATATTTAGACCTATGAATTTGTAATTCGCTCCAAACCCGAGATTGAGGTTGTCATTGGGTTTGTAATGTAGAGTTTCGTCAAGTGAATTGTCAACGACATATACATTTGTGAATTTAATAGAAGAGTAAAGCCTTGCGGTAATTCTGTCCGTGTAGTCTATTATATATGTGGTATCAACAGGCGATTCGTTGCTGAAAAGTTTTTGGCTATACGTATCTGTTGCTTGAAGGCAATAAATAGTTGTTAAAATTATAAGTATAAAAAAATTGAATGTTCTCATCTTGTATAGGGTCCGATTAAAGGAAAATGATACAAAAATAGAGCTTGGATTGACAAATACTTGAATCAAGAACAAAAAAAGGGAGATTGTCCAGATCTCCCTTTTACTTTACAAACAAATTTTGTCCATTATTATACCACACTAATGAGTAAGCGTTGTACGTTAATACAAATGTAGTGATAATTATTATTAGTATCTCAATGTTTTGTGGAAAAATTTTATAAAAAATTAAAAAAATAATGTTGATAGGAATAATGCTAATTAAGGGTTGATTTTTTTTCTGAAATAGAGGGGTTTGTTTAATAATGGTGTAAATTTTAAAGATATTTGTCAGTTCCAAATTAAAGCATATGGTAGTAATAGAGCAAAAAGAAATATTAGATATCCAAGCTTCATTCCAAAGCTCGGATTTGACAGCTGTTGAAGAGATGATGTCGAAGTTTTCAGAAGAACAACCTTTCGTACTGGGCTATGTGTTTGTAGTATCGGAAAACAAGGCAGAGGAGTTGAAGCAAATGGGAGTTTTCATAAATACTTTGATATGGAATGCTTTCAAAAGTAAAGTGGGCGAGTTTCCGCTGATTACCGAGGAGGATTTGCTGGAGTCGGCTATGGCTTGCGAAAAAGAGGCGAAGGAGTTGAATGAGAAAAGACAAGGTATGACGGAAGAGCAACTTAGAGCGCAAGCTGTGGAATTGCTAGAAAGCAGAAGACAAAAGCATTTGTATGATTTTGTTTATAGCTTTATCGAAAATGAGATGCGTCAAGATGATTATGAAGGAATGGGCACTCTTTCTTCGATGGGACAGATAGTTATAGAAGCATTTGATAAGAAGATAAATGGATAATTCGCATAAGCTTCTTATTTTTGAAGTTGCGTGGATTTATATATAGGCGATGCACTTGCCTAGATCAGAAGATTAACTTTTAATTTAATATAAGATGGAAATTATTGATGACGCTTATTGTGTGCAGGGATTGAAGCTCGTCGACGTGGCTGAGCGATTTGGCACACCTGTGTATGTGTATGATGCTGACAAAATCACCGAGCAAGTAGAAAAACTCAAACAGGCTTTTGGTGGATTGAAGTTGAAACTTAAATACGCTACAAAAGCTTTGAGCAATATTTCTATTCTGAAATTGATCAAAAAGAATGGATGCGGCTTGGATGTGGTTTCTATTCAAGAAGCTCATTTAGGCATTAAGGCTGGGTTTAAGCCTAATGAAATCCTTTTCACGCCGAATTCAGTGAGCTATCAAGAAATCAAGCAGGCGGTTGACTTGGGCTTGGTGATCAATATTGACAATATATCGATATTGGAGCAGTTTGGCCATGACTATGGCTCCAAAGTACCATGTTGCATAAGGTTGAATCCTCACATCATGGCTGGCGGGAATACCAAGATTTCTACGGGACATATTGATTCGAAATTTGGCATTTCTGTGTATCAGGAAAGACATATTCAACGTGTTGTTGATACCTATGGAATCAATGTGACTGGTATTCATGTGCATACAGGCTCTGATATATTGGATGCGGAAGTGTTTTTAAGAGGAGCTGAAATAATATTCAAGGTTGCTAAAGGATTCAAGAATTTGAAGTTTTTGGATTTTGGAAGTGGTTTTAAAGTAGCTTACAAGGAAGGCGATGTAACAACTGACCTTACAGATGTTGGCAAGAAACTGGGCGATGCATTTTTGAGCTTCTGTAAAGAATATGGCAGAGAGCTTGAAATTTGGTTCGAGCCAGGCAAATTTATTGTCAGCGAAAGCGGTTATTTCTTGGTAAAGGCAAATGTGATCAAGACTACTCCTGCAACGGTATTTGTAGGTGTTGATTCAGGAATGAATCATTTGCTAAGGCCAATGATGTATGATGCTTACCATGACATTGTGAATCTTTCGAATCCTAATGGAGTAAAGAGAGTGTACACCGTAGTTGGTTATATTTGTGAAACTGATACATTTGGTTGGGATCGCAAATTGGACGAAGTGAAAGAAGGCGATATATTGGCTATCAAAAATGCCGGAGCTTATGGCTTCAGTATGGCTTCGAATTACAATTCAAGATTAAGGCCAGCGGAAGTGTTGATTTACAAAGGAGAAGCTCACTTGATTAGAAAAAGAGAAACAATGGAAGATCTTGTAAGAAATCAAGTTGAAATCTCTTTGGATTAGGATAGTTAAATGAGATATATGCAAGCGACAGATTATTCTGTCGCTTATTTTTTGATATATAAATCAATATAAATAGGTAAATGATCGCTATATCCTTTTTCATATTTGAATCCATAAAATGTTCTTTTCGCTCTTTTTCTGTCTTTCGTTAACATCCAAGGCTCTTTTATTATATACGCTCTATCTTTGAAAACCTGCAATGCGTTTGCTGAGTCCAACATTTCTTTATTGACAATGAAATGATCAAGAATGGATTTTTCAAAATAATAATCTCCATTGCCGGCATGCGTCCATTCTTCTTTTTTGTAAGGCACAGCCATTAGATTGACGAGTTCAGAGTCATTGGGCTGTTTAAATCCCAATGAGGCTTTTAAGGTTTTTTCAATGCTTTCGTTCTCGGGGTTGTCATTCAAGTCTCCCATGATGATGATATTCTGGCAATACCCGATTGAGTCGCATGCTTTTTTTAATCTTTGAGCCGCTTTTTTTCTGTATTTGACTGTATTGGCTTCGCCTCCATATCTTGACGGCCAGTGGTTGACAAAAAGATGCAATGTATCTTTCCTCCCTAAGATTCCTTTGACATAAAGAATATCCCTTGAGGTTTTACTGGGCTCTTCGAAATCAATTCGCAGTGGCCAAGTGAATAGTGGAGTGAAGCTTTTTTTTCTATAAACCAAAGCCACATCGATTCCTCTGAAATCTTTTGATTCGAAATGTATGATTTCATATTCGGCTTTGATAAGAGGTGTTTTGCAGAAAAGATCCGTTAACACTTCTTTGTTTTCTATTTCTGCCAAGCCAATGATGTCAGGCGGTGAAAATTCTTGTGAACTATTGGCGATGACTTTGTAAATATTGCCCCTTTTAGTGACGTATTTATAGCTATTCCATTTTCTAATTCCATCAGGACTGAAGGTTTTGTCTCCTGAATGAATGCTTAGCGTGTCAAACATATTTTCGACATTATAAAACATTATTCGATAACTATCTTCTTGGCCAATAGCACAGTGAATAGAAAATAACTTGACAATTGTTAATAAGATTATCATTCTAGCCATAACTAGAATTTTTTCTATAAAAAACTATGCCTTTATTCTAAAACATGACAAATGTTTTATTATGGCAGAAAAAAATAATATTATCTTTGTGTTTATATTGATCAAAAAAAGATTTTTTCAGTGAGACAGAAAAAGTATATCATAGGGGCAATCGCGGGAATTGCCTGTTTAGCAACTGTCGTATTATTATATAGGTTTTTAAGTCCCCAAAAACCAGGAATAAATGATTTGGTGCCCAATAATACCATGGCTATATATCAACCTGAGAATATAGTCAAGGAATTGGGAGACTTTTATGAAAAGCCATTAGGCTCTCGATTGTCCGCTTTTGGAGGCAATAAAAAGATGAAGGAATGGCTTGTCATGCTGGATAGTATGGTTAGCGATTCATATTTTTTGAACAGCCTGATAAAAGGAAAATTATGGATGGGGCTGACTCAAACATCAAGCAAAGAGTTTGATTTTACATATTATTTGAATGTACCGCAAGTTGACCAGCCTAAGCTGGCAAAGCATTTTTATGAACTTGCTCAGCGTAAATATGGAAAGGTTGACACTGGGCATTATGAATTCAATAAGACCAGAATAAATGAAATTACGTTGGGTAAAGACAAGTTTACCTATTTGATGCATGATGATTTTTTAGTTGGAAGCTTTGCGTCTTTTTTGATTGAGGATGTGGTAAGAAAGATCAATGATTCGCCAACAACAAATGCCTTTAATCTGGAGCCCAATGACCGACTTGCTTCTATAGACAATGGCCAGAGCTTTGGCATTTTAGCGGTCAGACTGAATAAGCTGGATGAGTTGATAGGTAGCTTTTTTATAGAGTCCGATGATCTTTTGAGCAAGTATGAGTTAGCATCGCTAGCAAAGATGAATTTGATGTTGGGGGATTATAGGTTGATGGCTTTTGGCGAAGTAGAGCAAAGTAAAATTGACGATGGGCTTTTAAGTTTATTTGAAAAACAAAGCCCTACAGTTCCTCGATCGTATTCATATATCCCTATTTCGTCAAAAAAAGTCATCAGGTATGGAATTTCCGATTTCGAAGCTTGGGTAGAAGCGTTGCAGGATCATAATTTATATAGTACTTCGCATAGTGAAATGAAAATGACGCTAGAGATGGATTCTGTATTAGACATCTCTTCGAGCGTTGATGGCGAGCTAATGTTGTGTCATCTGGAGTCGATCAAAGCCGAAGTTCCTGAATACGCAGTGATTGTTCCATTGAAGAAAGAGTCCACTTTGAATTTGGAAACTCTTTCAATGAAGAAAAGCGAGGACAGTACTTCGTTGGTGACATATTTTGATGATTTGGCTGTTTATCAATTGTCATTTGATAATTTTCCTTCTGTTTTCTTGGGTGAATTATCTCCTCAGTTCGACCAGACATTTAGTTTTGTTTATGACAATAGGCTTTTTCTATTTAATAATTTGAAAAGCGTTTCAAGATATCTGGATGAACTAAAAGGTGAAAATGTTTGGACTCAATCCGTTAAGCATAATCAGTTTCTTAAGGAACAGTATAAAAGCAGCTCATTGAGGGTGTTGGCTGAAATAAAAAATAGCTGGCAAAGCAATATAAACTCTTTGAATAAAGACTGGAAGGATGTGATTCAAAAGAATGAGAAGTCGTTAAGAGAGCTTCAATTTGCTAGCTTGGATATCAGCAAAACTAATAATGGCGCATTTGATCTTCAGACATTGCTATTGCTTGATAATGGAATTTTTAAACAAGATAAGCCTGCTAATAGAAAAACAAGCTATAAAAGATTCGGTAAAAAATTAGTAGGAGGCCCTTTTGCTTTCAAACACCCTAAAGATGGAAAGGAGCTAGCAGTTGTCCAGACTGAGGAGGGTGCTGTGCATTTAATGGATGGAAATAAAAAAGTATGGAGTAAAAATGTTTCCAGCACCATACTTAATGACAATATTGAGTTGATTGATTATTTTAATCAAGGAAGTGCTCAGTTGGCATTTGTCGCTGGCAATTCATTTCACATTTTGGATTTGAATGGAAAAGATCTTAAAGGTTTTCCTTTAAAGTTTCAACACGTGTCGACTATTTCTGATTTTTCAGTGATTGATTATGATGGTTTGAAAAACTATCGATTTTCATTTATAGATCAAAACAATGATATCTGGCTTTATGATAAGAAAGGCAAGCTTTTAGCGCCTTGGAATCCGAAGCATATGTCCTCTCCTATCGTTGAGTCCATGAGGCATGTTAGAGTTGGGGATAAGGATTGTTTTTTAGTATTGGAGAAAACAGGCTTGCTGCATCTTTACAATCGAAGAGGTTGGGAATATAAAGGTTTTCCTATAAAAACAGGCTTGGAGATTGACAGCAAATTATTTTTTGATAGAGGAAATACATTTAATACGAGTCAAATTATAGTGCTTGGAAAAAGAGGACATCTGAAAAAGTACGATATGAAAGGCGAGTTGAAGGATGAAATATTTTTGTATAAAAAGTCGAAAAAAACGGAATTTTCTTTAATACCAGAACAAAAATTTCGTACATATATAATAGTTAGCAAGGATGGAAATGAAGTTTCTGTGCTCGATGCTGATGGCAAAATGATGTTTGAAGCACCTCAGATGAGCTCCAGCGATGTCTCAACTCAATATTTTAGGTTCTCGGAGCATCAGCAAATCATCATGATAAATGATAAAAAACAATCTTTTTCATACATGTATGATTTTAAAGGTAATTTAATTGATTTTCTTCCGTTGTCTAGTGTAGGAAATGTAGGTTTGTTTTTTCATAGGAAAAATAACACGTTTTCCACTTGTTATAATTTTAATGATAAATTTAATATTAGTAATTTTGATAATTTATAATCATAAAATTTGTTAGAATTCTTAAATTTGTTTAAACTTGTAAAGGTTTTAGATTTCAATAATAATATATAAGTTATTTTAATTTTTATTCAGTGACCTGATGTAATGAATATTAGTGATTCCGTAGAAAAAATAAAGAAAATAGACGCCTATATTAAGAAGGTGGGCTCTGTATCTTCGGAGCAGCTTGCCGGCTACATGTCTGATTCAGTTTATGACGTGGAAGGCTATCTTAATATCATGATCTATCTGGGAGCTCCTATCGATTATGATGAGCAATCCAAGGAATACTCGTATTCTAGTTTCAAGGATTTGGAAGAGACTATGAGTGCCATATTGCATTGTTGATGAACCCTTAAATTCCGTTTTATTTTTTAACTTAGGGCCTAAAATTTTCTTTAGATATTATGAAATATAGGCTAGTCATTTTTATCCTGATGTTGTTCGCGGTCTCCTCATGTCAAAAACCGCAACCTCCCGAATTTAAATATATTGAAAATGTCGTTGTTGGAAGCGGCGAAGACAATAAGTTGAAACTTTCTGCCGATGCTGTGCTTTACAATCCCAATAACAAGGACTTGAAGCTGAAGGAAATCAGTTTGTTGGTAAGCGTAGGTGATACAGATTTAGGCAAAGTAGATAAAGAGTATGATTTGGATATTCCTTCCGAAGACGAGTTCATGGTTCCAATAACGATAGAATTTTTGCCTGAAAAGATAAATAATCAACTATTGAATCTTGCTTTTGGCTTTTTGGGTGGAAAAAGCAGTGTCGAGGTGCATTATTTGGGGTTTGTCAAAGTGAAGGCTCATGGGATAACATTCAAAGTTCCTGTGGACTATAAATCAAAGGTTAATATCAAACTATAGAACTAATCGGCTTGGAAAATACCAGTTTAGACGCTCATTTTGAGACAGACAGTTGGCTTTCAACAGTTTTGCTTGAAGTAGCGGACAAGAAAAAAAGAAAGATCGCTTTATCGGGGCTAAAAGGCAGTCTTGACGCATTTGTTATGTTGTCATATGCTAACAAAAATGATTCAGGGCACCATTTGGTTGTTTTGCATGATAAGGAAGAAGCTGCATTTTTTCATACAGATCTGCAAGCTATTTCAAAAGACAAGGAAATTTTGTTTTTCCCAGGATCGTACAGAAGGCCGTATGAATATGAGGAGACTGAAAATGCCAATATTCTGCAACGCGCTGAAGTCTTGAATAAAATCAATACTGAAAAGGCTAAGCAAATAATTGTCACTTATCCAGAGGCTCTTTCAGAAAAGGTCATCAATAAAAAGTCGTTGACTTCGAATACATTCAAGATTTCGAAAGGAGAAGAGTTGGATGTGGAATTTTTCGCTGAGATATTGACTTCTTTTGGTTTCGAAAAGTCTGATTTTGTATATGAAGCAGGACAGTTCGCCATTAGAGGAGGTATCATTGATGTGTATTCTTATTCAGCGGATTTGCCATTTAGAATAGATTTGTTCGGCGATGAAGTGGAATCTTTAAGAATGTTCGATCCTGAGACGCAGCTTTCGGAGTCTGACTTGGAGCAAATAAGCATAATACCCAATGTGCAAACTAAATTGCTGGAGGAAAAAAGAGAGTCTATCTTGGCTTATTTGTCTGACACGACCACAGTTTGGCTTAAGGATCATGAGCAATTAATGGATGTATTGGAGGAAGGCTTCGAGAAGGTTTGTCAAAAATTCGATGATATTGCATCTTCTAATGAAGGCGAAAGTGTTTTGCTGAAGCCAGAGCATTTATTCGTTTCCAAGGAATCATTTGATGCTGACCTGCAAAAAGTCAAAAGAATCGATTTTGGGAATCGGTTTTCTGAAGAATATGAGCATGAGGTTGAGTTTGATTCTTCCGCACAGCCAAGCTTTAATAAAAATGTGGAGATGCTTGCCAAGGATTTGGAATCGCATTTACATAAAGGCTATTCTATTTGGATAGTGGCTGAAGCTCCTAAACAGCTTGAGAGGCTGGAGTCTATTTTTGAGGAAATCGATTCGGGGTTGCGGTTTCAAGGAGCAAACTTGGGTATAAGAGCAGGCTTTGTTGATCATAATATAAAAGTGCTTTGCTATACCGATCATCAGATTTATGAAAGATATCATCGATTCAAAACCAAGGAAAAGCACTCAAAATCCAAGGCTCTAACCCTAAAGGAATTAAGAACATTAAAGACGGGAGACTTTGTCACCCATGTCGATTATGGAATAGGAAGGTTTGCTGGTTTGGAGAAGGTGGACGTCAAAGGGAATAAGCAAGAAGCAATAAGACTAATCTATAAAGACAATGACTTGCTTTATGTTGGCTTGCAATCTCTTCATAAAGTATCCAAATATTCAGGCAAAGAAGGTGTTCCGCCTGCGATAAGCAAACTTGGCTCGGCTGAATGGGAAAACAAGAAGAAGAAAGTCAAAAAGAAGGTTTTAGATATCGCGGAAGATTTAATTAACCTATATGCGGAAAGAAAAGCCTCCAAAGGCTTCGCTTACAGCAAAGATACATTCATGCAGGTTGAATTGGAGTCTTCTTTTTTATATGAAGATACTCCAGACCAAAGCAAAGCAACTGTCGATGTGAAGGCGGATATGGAATTGACTTCGCCGATGGATAGATTGGTTTGCGGTGATGTTGGTTTTGGAAAGACAGAGATAGCTATTCGAGCGGCTTTCAAGGCTGTCGCGGATAACAAGCAAGTTGCTGTTTTGGTGCCTACTACGATACTGGCGATGCAACATTATCGAACCTTTAGTGAACGCTTGAAGGATTTTCCTGTAAATGTAGAATACATAAATCGTTTCAAATCAACCAAACAAGTAAAAGAGACATTAGCAAGAGTAGCAGAGGGAGATACACAAATTCTAATTGGAACTCATCGGATAGTAAACAAAGATGTCAAGTTCAAGGATTTGGGCTTGATGGTCATTGATGAGGAGCAAAAGTTTGGCGTAAAAGTGAAGGAAAAGCTTAAAGAATTGAAAGTGAATGTTGATTCTTTGACTTTGACAGCGACACCTATTCCAAGGACGCTTCACTTTTCACTCATGGGCGCAAGGGATTTGAGTATTATCGCTACGCCTCCACCTAACAGACAGCCAGTAAAAACCGAGATTAGAACATTCAATGAGGAAGTCATAAGAGATGCCGTTCATTATGAGCTGAGAAGGGGCGGTCAAGTGTTCTTTGTGCATAATAGAATAAGCGATATTGACGCTATAGCTTCACTGATCAAGAGGTTGGTCCCAGATGCTAGAGTAGTTACCGCTCATGGCCAGATGGAAGGAAGCAAGCTTGAGAAAATAATGGCGAACTTTATTGATACAGAGTATGATGTATTGGTATCGACGAACATCATAGAGTCGGGCTTGGATATTCCAAATGCCAATACCATTATAATAAATAGGGCGCATATGTTCGGTCTATCGGATCTGCACCAGATGAGGGGTAGAGTTGGAAGGTCTAATAAGAAGGCATTTTGTTATTTGATATCACCTCCTGTGTCGACGATGACTGGAGATGCTAGAAAGAGGCTTTCGACTTTGGAGGAGTTTTCAGATCTTGGAGATGGCTTCAAGGTGGCAATGAGAGATTTGGATATCAGAGGAGCTGGAAATTTATTGGGAGCGGAACAGAGTGGATTCATTACGGACTTGGGCTTTGAGATGTATCATAAGATTCTGGATGAAACCGTGCAAGAATTGAAGCAGACAAAATTCAAGGACTTGTTCAGCAAAGAATTGGAAGAAGCTAAAGATGCGAAGCCGTTTGTAGAAGATTGCGTTATAGAGACTGATATGGAGATTCTTATACCTGAAACATATGTCAGCAATATTTCAGAAAGATTGAGTTTGTACACCAAGCTTGATCGAATCAAGAATGAGAAAGATTTACTGCTATTTGCAAAAGAATTGGAAGACCGATTTGGCAAAATGCCTGAAGAGGTGAATGATTTGATGGAGACATTGAGGTTGAGATGGTTGGCGCAAAACTTGGGCATGGAGAAGTTGACATTGAAAAATTCTGTGTTGAAAGGATATTTCGTTGCCGCTAACAATGAAGAGTTTTATGCTTCCGATGTCTTTGGTGCAGTAATTAAATTTGCCCAATCTAATCCAAAATTGACAAAAATAAAGGAACACAAGCAAAAATTGATTATGACGATAGATAATGTGAATTCAGTAGAAAATGCATTAACAATATTAAATTCAATAATAAAATAGTGCTTATTTTTCTTTTTTTTTAAAATTATTCTGTATATTATAAGTTCATTCCTTAGTGAAACTTTGCATAAAAATTTTATATTTTTATATTAGTGATTATAAAACAGGTTATTGAATAAAAAATTGTACGTTATGAAGAGAAATATGGTCGGAATAAAAAAGTGGCTCCTGATGGTGTTGGGAGTTGGGTTTATGGCTTCTTGTTCTAACCAACAACACCCGACAGCAGAGAACCCAGGAAGAGCGAGTACTGTTACCGGTGTTGAGTTTAATGAAGATGATGGCTATCAAGTCAATGACTTTGAAGGTCAGCCGGATGCGCCAAACATGGTATTTATCGAGGGTGGTCGTACTGTATTGGGATCATACGAAGAGGATGTTATGAACCTTAGAGACAATGTGGAAAGAACAGTTACAGTTGCTTCTTTCTATATGGATGAAACTGAGGTGGCGAATATTCACTGGTTGGAGTATATGTACTATATTTCTCAAAGTGACTCATCAGTAGAGTTTATGAAAAGCACTTTGCCGGATACAACTGTGTGGAGAGCTGAATTGGCATATAATGACTCATATGTTGACCATTATTTGAGATATCCAGGGTTTAGATACTATCCAGTTGTAGGTGTGAGCTGGGAGCAAGCTATGGATTACTGTACATGGAGAACAAACTTCGTGAATCAAAAATTGGCTGAGAACGCTGAGATTGATGTGCCTGCTGAAGGACGTATTCCTTTGGAAACAGGTGTTGTGCTTCCTGATTTCAGATTGCCAACAGAAGCTGAGTGGGAATATGCTGCTAAAGCGATGATTGGTACGCAGTGGGGTAACGAAAACCAAACTCACCAAAGACAATATCCTTGGGATGGACATGCTGTTCGTAATCCATATGGTAAGGATATGGGACAAATGCTAGCCAACTTCAAAAGAGGTAGAGGTGACTATGCCGGTATTGCTGGTAAGTTGAATGATGGCGCGATGATTACTGCTCAGATTTATTCATACATGCCAAATGACTTTGGTCTTTACAACATGGCTGGTAACGTGAATGAGT
Organism: Aureibacter tunicatorum; assembly: GCF_036492635.1. GTDB lineage: Bacteria > Bacteroidota > Bacteroidia > Cytophagales > Cyclobacteriaceae > Aureibacter > Aureibacter tunicatorum. Next base: position 4,777,441 of record NZ_AP025305.1, on the reverse strand, counting down.
GGGTGCTTGACCTTTACAGACCTTTGTCGTATACAGATGTTGAAGATTTCAACCCAGTTAGACTTTCAGACTTTGGCGATGAGGCAGAGCAGTATGATTTTGACAATCACAACTCATTGGTAGATAACAGAGTAAGAGTTTACAAAGGTGGATCTTGGAAAGATGTTGCTTATTGGTTGAACCCGGGAACAAGAAGATTCTTGGCTCAGGATTCAGCAACTGCAACAATTGGATTCAGATGCGCTATGATCAGAGCTGGATCTAATTACTAGTAAGAACAAATAATTTGAATATAGAAGCCCGATTGGTAATCCAGTCGGGCTTTTTGTTTTTAAACGGCTTCATTATTAAGGATAAAGTATGACTCTAATTTTTCCAGCATGCTTTCATTGTTTGGTGTATCTATTTTTACCTTACCTTCTTCAAGTAAGATGATTCTGTCGCTTATTTCTGTCAGATGCCTTAGGTCATGGCTTGAAACGATAAGCGTCGTTCCTGATTGGTGCAATGAGATAAGCTTTTTCTTCAATAACTGCTGAGAAGTCGGGTCAAGGTTAGCAAAAGGCTCATCAAGTATGATTAACTCAGGTTTGAAAAGCATAGTGGCTAATATTCCCACTTTGTGAGTATTCCCTTTGGAAAGGTCTCTGATATAGGTTTTCTTACCCATTTCTTCAAAATCGAAAAAGCTCTTATTCTCATTCATAAAGCTAATAATTGCTTCTTTATCGACCTTATGAAGTTTTCCTATGTATTCAAAGTACTCTTTTGGAGTCAAATATGGAATCAAAAAATCTTCATCCAGATATGAGCCTGTGGATGACTTCCAGTTCTGCTTTTTGACGTTTTCATTATTGATTTTTACTTCACCGTTGGTAGATTCTATCAAGTCAAGCATAAGACTCAAAAGAGTGGTTTTTCCTGCTCCATTATTACCTACTAAGCCTATGCAATTTCCTTTTTCTATAGACAGTGAATTGATATGCAGGACAGTTTTATTTTTATATTTCTTTTCGAGATTCGATATATTGATCATATTAAATAAAGTGATTATGAATAAATAAAGTTTGAGTACAGAACGTGAGCAGGGTAGCATATTCAAAAAGAAAAATGATTTGATATAAATACTCTCCCTTCACCTTCTCCAAAGAGGGACATAACGGTATTTTTCTTTTTGAAATCAGTTTGCCCTACTGTGGTTTTACACTTATAAAAATTATGTTTACTGTAGCTTTAATTAAGTTTTTTAATTTTCCTTAAATCCTGTAATCATTTTGTACTTCCTTTCAGCAAAGTCTTTGCTCAGTAGATTTAATAGAGGCTTTTGTAATAAGAAACCGATTAATCCCATAACACAAATGATCAAATAGCCTGTACTCATCATATCTAAAAGATAAAACAAGGAAGTAATGCCTAATGGAATGGCCATGATAATAAAAATCATAATGAAATGATGGAATTGAGTTCCTTGAGAGTTTCCTATCGTGCTCTTGCTTATATCCATTCTACTAGAGTTGAATAAGCCCATTAGAATCATTAGGTAATTGATTATTCCCAATTGTATGATTATGGCAGAAATAAATGCAAGTGTTAAATCCGGTTTAATGATAAGTACTGGAATTGCAAAAAATGAATTAATCAAAGTGATCAAAGCAAGAAACCAAAATTTTGATTTTACATATTCATTTATTGTTACGTTTTGACTAATATAATGTGTGAAAAAACTGCTTTCCCAGGCAAATAAAAACTGTCCATAAACCATTGGAAAGTACCCTACTACAAATAGAGCTCCCATGATATTAAAAAAGGCTGGGATCTCAACCTCAGAGCTATATCCTGTCATTCCATAAATGATGATACAAGGCAATATGCAACTCGCGATTATAAGGCTCCGAGGTCGCTTGTTTCTCCAGATTAATTTTAATTCGTTTGTAACCAGCACTCCTGTAAATCCTAGATTACTTATTTTGTCTAGCCACTTATTGCTTTTTGAAGGAGCCTCTTGTGTTTCTTTAGTAGACCTTTCCTTTCTTAAGCATTCTTTTATTTCTTTCCTTAATAGAAGTAAAAGAATTGTGAAGGTCACTGGAAATATAGACCAACACCATACGTTTGTAGCTATAAAATTAAAAAAAGCTCTAAAGTATGGAGCAATTGATACAAATTGATAGAAATCAAGCACTGCTATAAGGTTCAATGACCAAAAAAGCATCATGACAGCTCCTTGATGGTTTTTTTGTTTAGTGATCAATATCGAATAAATGACGTTGAAAATAAACGTCAATGATACATAAGTAATTCCCCAGCCTACAGTGTAAATAACAGGGTAATTAGGGACTATAAAATTTATAAAAAATGGAATTGCTACTAATATCGGTATCAATCCAAAAAGAGAAATAAAATCCTTGAATATATATGCATTGATAATGGATTTTTGAGAGATAGGAAGGTGAAGGTAAGGTTTGATAGAAAATTTATTATCCTTATTGAACATAAATCTCATAAATCCCATTACGAAAATGGTATTTATTCCAAATCCTCCCATAATAACAGCGTGATCCTGATTTGGGAAAAAATCTTTCATCATATATTTGATTCCCACACTAAATAAGGCAAGCATCCCTAACAAAAGGATGTAGATCGAATAATGTATGAACAAGTTTAATACTCTCTTGCCAGTATAAGACTTCCTTGAGCTCGAAAGCCACTGATGCCAAAAAAATTGAAGCATACTTTTAAATTTTGATGAATAATGGGAAAAATTCCAGAGAGATATTCTCTGGAATTTAGATATTATTTGACCATATCGATCACAAACTTGCTTCCAAAGTCTTTACGTTGTCTTTTACATTCTTCTCGATAAGAATCTGTCTTGGATCAATCATGGCCTTCAGAGGCTTCTGATCAACTTCAAATTTGAAAGTCTTCTTAGGCTGATCGAATTTTACTCTTTCATAATGAATTAGCTCTTTCTTGTCTGCATCCGCGAACACACCAATATCCACCCAATCGTTACTTGGGACAAAGTTTTCATTACCTGTCGTATCAACTTTGATTTTTTGAGTTTCAATGTCCATACTTACAAGGTACCTGCCATTTGGAAGCTCTTCTATAGTAGCATCATTGAGACGATGATCATAAAGAGTAATTTCTTTGAACCAATCATCGATCAAGTATTGAAGCGAATCAGGAACTTGCTTTTCCAGATGAGCCAAGAAGTCTAGAGAAGTAGCATAACCTTCATTTTTATACTTATACTCATCCAAAAATTCTCTCATAGCTGTATTTACCTTATCCTCACCGATCATATCCTGTAAAGCATACATGATCAAAGAACCCTTTTGGTAATGTATATACTGTTGTCTGTCAGTAGTATATAAAGGAGATTCTTTTTCTCTTTCGAAGGTTCTTCCTCTCAAGTAACCATCACACTCATACTTAAGGAATTTTTGCATATTCATATCATCATTACTTTGTTTCATGATCATAAGTGATGAATATTCAGCAAAAGCTTCAGTGATCATTTCGGCTCCTTTCATATAAGCAGGGATCTCTTGATGCGCCCACCATTGATGCCCCATTTCATGAGCAATGACTTTTTCAACCACATTATTCTTAGTTGAATCAGAGAGATCTGCAATAAAACCAAAAGACTCCGAATATGGCATAGTACCCGGAAATGCCTGAGCGAATGAGCTGAAGTTTGGGAATTCAATGATACGAGCTTGCTTATGTGTGTATGGTCCAAAATTATCGATATAGTACTTTAGAGATGTCTGAAGAGCATCGAGCATTTTTGGTACATTTTCTCCATGTTTTTTGTTATAATAAACTTCAAGAGATATTCCATTCCAATCTCTTTTGGCTATTTCATATTTGGCAGATAAGAATGAAGAAAAGTGATAAGATGGATGGTCTACTTTATAGTGAAAATAGTTTCTTCCATCTTGTTCCCATCTCTTAATTAAACTTCCTGGAGCTATAGCATATTGATCTGTCGATGTAGAGATAATAGTTTCAGAATTAATCAAGTCAGAGTTACCTGAGATATAATTTATACTTCTTAAGTCATCATCTTGATTGTTTAAAGCTGGTGATTTGGTTCTTTTGGGAAGACCAAATTCTTTACGGTGATTCTTATTAGTAAGCTCTCTCTTGCTATCATATCCCATCGTTGGTATCATATTATAACTCCCTATAAATGTCCCGTCAGTGGCTATTCTTACTTGCTCAACAGAATTCGTAAACCCTTTTGGTATATACTTTCCTTCTATAGAAAATTGTAAAGAATCTGAAGGCTGAATAGGCTTATTAAGTGTGTAAATCATATAATCAAACTCTTCATCGTGTAATGCGATTTTAGAATTATTAATATTGAATTTTTGATTATAGTCTTTGTCATAGCTAAAATGAAGAGAATCAATAGTTTGATTAGTCTTATTCTTTAGAGAAAAATCTATTTTGTAATATAATTCTCGTTTTTCTGGTACAAGATCGATGTTATACTTGATGTCTGTTATAGTAAGCACCGCTATATTTTCGTATTTCTTATACTTTTTCTCATAATTAGCACTCCACTCTTTTAAACCTTCTTTTGATTTATAAGTATTTAGAATCTGTGTGTTATAAAATACCCATGAACCAATAATCAAAAATGCCGCACCTGTAAAGTATATTAGCTTGGAGTTATTGTCTCTGAATACTGTTCCTACCGACTTTATGCGCTCTTTGAAGCTTTTATTACTACCTCTGCTCCATAGAAGAACAGATATCGTTAAGATAAAGAAAGCAAGAGATATCCAATATAATTCAAACCATAAAGCACCATTCAGCCCTGGTCCATAACCGCTCATATCAGAAAAATCAATCGAAGGACTTGCTCCTGGATAAAGCATATTCGAAGATGCTTTTAATACTTTTGAAATGAATAGATTATAGAATTGAAGTATTAAAACACATATAAAATACCCAATATATTTTTGATTAATCAGCGTGTGAATAAAAATGAAAATAAAAGACCAAGTTACATAAGTCGGCAGATGGTATATTAGATAATTTGTTACATATTGATCCAATGCAATATTTGTATATCCATTGATCAATTGATAACCGATGCCAAATAAGCTCATTAAAAGTGTTAGCAACAAGACTGCGACTATGGCTGATAACCCTTGAGCAATTATATGAGTGATTGTTCTATGTGGAGTAGCGTCTATTACCTCATTTATTTTTACACTTCTGTTGCGCCATACCGTCTCTCCACTGATGATAACTATAATAATTATCAGTATCCCGCCAGCCCGCTGATCTAGAGTTTTAAGAACTTTGTAAGTTACCGGCAAGGACTTTAATCCATAATAATCATATCCTTCTTTAAAGGCTAATATCATCAATACAAGGATAATCGCTGAGAAGATGATGAATACAGGGCTCTTAAGTATATTTAATAAATTGATTTTGAATAAACTCCAAAATTGAGCCCATTTATATCCTTTATCAAATGGCTTAATTTCAGGTAAAGCAAAACTTACATTTGTAGCAGATTTTCTGACTTTTGAAGTCTTTTTTATTGGCCTCTTTTGTTTGAAAGAAAAACCTAAGTATCCTAATGCAGTGATGACCAAACCAAATCCTATCCAAATAAGTCTGTTGTATAATAAAACCCCTTCAAATTGAGGTAAAATGGTATTCTTTTGAATCGGTGTAAAGTATCTTGTAATGTATTTTATAGTTCTAAAACCAAAAACATCTGCCAGCGCTGCTATTTCATGGTTTTCAATATCACTTGTTAATATTCCTGATACAACAAACAAAATATATAATACAAGAGCACCTGCAAATGCCAATATTTGACTTCTTGTTTTCAAAGCAATAGCGAAAATAAACGCACCTGCGATAAAAACATTTGGAATATAAATTATAAGATAGCTGTAAGGGATTTCATTAAGTTGAATGTTAGTAAAATAATCTGCTTGTGTCCAACCTAGTGCAGGTCCAATCAATATGGAAGAATATGAACCTAAATACACACCAATAAACGGTATAAGCGTAAGAATAAAGGCTGCGAAGAACCTCCCAAAGAAAAAGCTGCTCTTACTGATATTGGTTGAAAATAATATCTGGTCAAAACTATTTTCAAAATCCTTAAGAGCCATATGACTAAAATAAGTGCCTGCAAACAATACGCCTATCATGCTATATACAACAGCATAAAATATATTTTCTACCGGAGCATTGACTAAGACATTTCCAAAAGGCTCAGCAAATATCCCGTTCATAAATGCGAAAAAAAACATGACAATGATAAATACATATATCATCGGCTGCTTGAACCCGTACCTGAGTTCTTGTTTGAGAATTTCTTTAAACATGTAGATCTAGGTTTGGGGTTATACTAATTCTTTACTTTCGGAGTTTATTTGAGAGAAAAATACATCTTCAAGATTTGGTTTTATATTCTCAAAGCCAAGCTCAGGCTGCGTATTACTCACTACATGTATAAGAGTTTGACCTGCTACCATTTTTTTGGATATTACTTCAAAGTTCTTCTCATAATCATCTATTTCATGTCTGGAAATGGTTTTTTCCCATATCTGACCATTAAGCATGTCTATAGCTTCATTAGGTGTGCCGTTGAATAGAATTTTTCCAAAATTCATCACAGCCATATTGCTGCAAAGTTCATGAACATCGTCTACTATATGAGTCGAAAGAATAACTATAGAGTTTTCAGCTATATCTGCCAATAAATTATGAAAGCGGTTGCGTTCACCAGGGTCAAGGCCCGCTGTAGGTTCGTCGACGATGACAAGTTTTGGATTGCCTATGATGGCTTGAGCGATGCCTACGCGTTGTTTCATTCCTCCTGAAAAGCTTTTCACGGAAAGTTTCCGCTTGTCATAAAGGTTCACTTTATTCAAAAGGTAAGCAACTAGCTCTTTTCTTTCTTTTTTATTACTGATTCCTTTTAATACAGCTATATGGTCAAGCAATTGTTCTGCTGTGATGCGAGGATATACGCCAAATTCTTGAGGCAGGTATCCTAGTACTTTTCGAAGTTCTTCCGGCTGTTTTAGTATATCGATTTCATTGAGCTTAACTGCACCTTGATCAGGCTCTTGAAGTGTTGCGAGCGTACGCATCAATGATGATTTTCCGGCACCATTAGGACCTAAAAGTCCAAACATACCCGTTGAAATTTGAAGGTTGACATTATCTAATGCTTTTACGCCATTAGCATATGTTTTTTGCAGATTTGAAATGTTGAGTGAATTCATGTTTATTTAATGTTTTTGTTATTTAAAAATATAAAATTTAATTAAATTTATTTCACATAAACATGTTAAGGGTGTTAGAATTATTTAAGTGGTATTTTTTCTTATTTAAATTAATTTATTGGATGATTATCTAATCGCCTTTATTTAAAAAGAAAATAGTAATGGAAAGATTGGCATAACCTGTAAAGCCTAGTTGCTTTTTTTAGTATTAGAGAAATAATTCAAAATCAGAGCATTAGCAAGTTGGGGAGTAATCTAATCTGAAAGTTTATTGAAAATAGATATTGCTTGAATATTTGAATGGCTTTGAAATGATAGATAAAATATAAATAAATATATTTTATGCTTTGCTGAATTTGTGGAGAATGAGATTGTTGCATTCGAAGAGTATGCTTTCGTATAAAAAACAACCCATGCATTTTAACTATGCATGGGTTGTAATGTGACTTATTATTTATGGGGTTTGCTATTAAAAATGCATATAACCCGATTTAGGATTGAATTCGCTTAGGTCGCCAAGTTCTTGCTGTTGCATTGGCATGATGATGACCATGATTTCTGATATTTTCACATCATGATCTCCAGGGCCTCCGAAGAGTGCATTGTATTTTGCCCCAGACATATCATTTCCATTAAGTGCTTCGGCTAGTGGGACTACTATATCACCCATAGCGTCATAATTGAATACACCAATATTTTTGACATGCTCCTCTAGAGTAATATGTTGTTCGTAAGCTTGGACAAAAGCAGGTTTGCTCCAACCTCCATTGGCTATGGCAAATGTATGAGGCAATCCATTGGCTTTGATTTTTATCTGAGCGATATTACTATCTTTGCTGGCGATCATATTTCGCATTATGTCAAGAAATTCAAATCCGCTAGTGGTTTTGATCGCTTTGAAACTACCGTTTTTCTTATTGGTTCCCTGATTGATTTTATCCACCAGTCCGTCATATTCCTCTAGACCACCTTCTCCATACAGAGCCATCATAGCTGTAGCTACAACATCGCAAATTTTATTAAGAGCTGTTTCGTAGCTTTGCTTGCCTTGCATGGCTGTTAGTGCCGCGCTATAATATTCCCAATCTTCCAGATCGTCGCTTATGTTTATTAAAGCTACATCTTCGTCATCATTGGAGCTATTTTGAAGCCTTTTATTATGTAACTCGACTTGGCTTTTTACATACTCCATAAGTCCTGGCTCACCAGAGGTAATGTATTTAGATTGAAGCTCATTCATTAAGCCGAAAGAGATTTTCTTTGTGAAGTCCAAAACGAAGTCTTGGTTGGATATGCTTAAGCTTTTGTCATGCTTTGCGAATGCTTTATTTAGTTCAAATAATTTGGAATTGTCCACATATAGATATTCCATGGATTCTCTTAAAGCAGCCATGCTGACATTTCCTGAATCTTGATTTTTTATAGCTCTTGTTAATCGATTATAGCCCAATTCATCTTCTTCAGGCATCCAATTGTCTGATGTTTCATATGGATATTTGAAGTCTTGATCATCTTCCAAGTCTGTTCTTTCAACTAATGTTCCATCCATTCCTATGGAATAAAAACCGGATAAAGGACCTTTGTAAATGAAGTCTCTTTCCGTGTTATTATCTTCCGTCACTAATTCAATAGCTGAATTGGAATGATTCAGAAAAGCTCTTCTTTGGACAGTCGTTTCATCATAAGACACCATTTGAGCGGTAGTCGATGATCCCGAGTCTTTCTTTTGAGCAGGAGAACTGGAATTTTTGTTTCCCATGCTCATCGCTTTCGCTCCCATGACATCAGCTTCTCTTTCCAGCCCAGCGTCATCATTGATATTGACGCCTTTGCCTTTCATTTGTCTAGTGGGTTGCACTCTTCCCTCCTTTTGTTGGACAACGTGCCATGCTTCGTGAGGCAAGTGCTTTTCTTGTCCTGAGGCTAAATGTATGTCATTTCCTTGAGCAAATGCGTGTGCTTGCAATTGGGCTGGCTTATCCGAGTTGTAATGAACTTTTACATCGTCCATCGATTGTCCGGACAGATTTTCTATGCCTGATTTTAATTGGGTTGGCAGTCCCGAACTGCTTCCTGAATTGCTTGACTGTTGTGTAGAGTTTCCTTCTTGTCTTTGAACTGTATTTGCCTTGTTGTTTTGAGTTTCCTCTTTTTTGCGTTGGATAGCGATCCAATTTTCTTTCATTCTTTGATCAGCTTTTAGCTGAGCAATTCGGTTTTGATGATTTTGAAAGCCCCTTTCGTCTGATTTCTCCATGAATTAAAAAATGTTTTGTTGTGTTGTTGTTTGAGATTCACAATATTATAATCAAAAATCGTAAAAAAATCACGTAATTTAATGTGTTTTTTCCCATTTAATGATCACTTCTTGTAGAAGTTTAAAAAAACTAACTTTTGAAAGTTTAATTAGAATATATGTAAATGTTAAGGGCTTGGATTATGTACAATATTAGTGGAAATTCATATTTGAAAGCTTAATCTGCCTGTGTTTAGTTTCCATTATGTTGTGATTTAATCCTATTCAAAGCATGAAATAATGTGTGCGCTTTGAATAGAATTTTATTAATAGAATCTTCTTCTGTAATTTCTACATTCTATTAATTTGTTTTTTATCTGTGTAAGATTTGTAATAGCGGAGCTATGTTGTGCTTTGGCAATGAGTTGCCTGCCTTTCAAATTACTTTTATTAGTAGTGCATTGGTCAATCCAAGCCTGAATTCTTGTAAGGTGATTTTCATCTTGATTGCTATTATATACATTTCTTGCTCTAGCGATGCTGTTTGCCTTGGTCAGATGGTTTGAAACGATTCTGGAAAGTATATTATCAAAAGCTTGCAAACATTCTGTGTTGATTTGTTGGGCTGACCTTCCATTTGGATTGAATAGATTGGTTTGAGCTTGCTGAATCATGACTCCTACTTGCGGATCATCTTGAACGCAATTGGCTTTTGCAGGAAAAGAGTTTAATCGAATATAAGCTTCTCCACATGCTTGAGTTGCCGCTCTTTCTGCTTCGAAGTCTCTTGTCGCTTTGTCTTTTAGGGTTGCTTGGCCTCCGCCAGCTACAATATGGTCATTATAGAATTTCATGGCTTCTCTAGGAATCGCCGCTTCCATGTATTTTTGAACCCCAAGTCTCATATCTTGTTTTGTGGGATCGTACTTTTGCATGTATTCCGCTTTGAAGTCGAAAAAGTCGTATCTGGACATGGTATAGTCATTGAAGGCATCTTTTTCATTGGCTTTATTTCCATGCAAGAAGAATTCCCAAGTATCGTCGAATATGTTATAGCTGCCTTTGGCAAAGCCTTCAATAGTCACAAAATCTGTTGAATCAGCCAATAATTTTGTCGAGAAATGAACATGGTCGTCATCATGGCTTTTCATGGAGAATCTCATGGCAAAGCTTCCTTGAGCTTCTTCTTTGTTTTCAACTCCCATGGTAGTTCCAGCGACCAAATCACAGCCTCTAGGCAAGAGGAATTCATTGTTGTCAATAGCATTGAATTGATGATTCAAGTGACCTTTTCTGAGCAGGTTGGCATCAGAAGCGTCGGGAATATTATTGGCTTTGGCTCTTAGTTCAGTAGCTTTGGTTTTGACTTTTTGCAACAACAGGTTTACAGGATTGTCAGGAAGAGCATCTTTAAATGTTTCGATGGCTTCAATTACTGCAGTTTTATCAGTATTTTTTCCTTTGAGATATTTGTTGATGACTTTATAGGCTGCTACATAGCGAGTTTTATGTTCCATGAGCCCATCGTCGTCACCATCAGTATAGCCTAATTGTGAAAATGACTTTCTGATAAACTCAGCCATCATGCTGAAGTCATACACATGAGATGAAGAGGCAGTATTGCTGGTGAATTCTGTTGTTTTTGCATCAAGGTTGAAATTGTCTTCAAAGTTTTGCTCGTTATAATTTTCATCAGTTGATTTAGCGACAAACTTTGCTTGATTCTTTACCAAGACATTCTTAATTCCAGCATTTAGATGATTTTGATCCACTTCGTATGTTCCGTTCGACTTATGACGAGGCATTACTTTGTGGTATTGCACATTTCCAGTGCCAAAATTGAATTGCTTTTGAGACGGACTATGGAATTCCAGCAAGCCATGCTCTACTCTATTATTCAATGCGTCAAGAACTGAATCGTCGTCGACATACAGTTCATGGTTCGGGTATCCGATACCTACAACGAAATTTCCATTGGTCGATTTGTTGTACACTTCATTGGTCAGGGTGTCTTGAGCCAGAGCGTATCTTTGCATAACTTTTTGCGAAGATCCATTGTTTTTAAGTTGTGCGGTATTGCTTCCCGAGTTGCTGGATTTCATTTGCATGGCTTTGGCTCCCATGACATCCGCTTCTTTCTCTAAAGCCGAATCGTCATTTATATTGGCGCCTTTAAGCTGCTTGGTAGGCTTTACTCTTCCTTCTTTTTGTTGGACAACATGCCAAGCTTCATGAGGAAGATGTTTTTCCTGTCCTGAAGCGAGATGTATATCTGTGCCCTGAGCGTAAGCATGCGCTTGAAGTTGAGCAGGCATGCTGGAATTGTAATGGACTTTTACATCATCCATGGATTGACCTGATAGACTTTCGATGCCAGATTTAAGCTGATCTGGCATGCCTGTTGAATTAGGAGATTTATTTTCTTGTCTTTGTATTGTTGCTCCTGCTTCTTGTAATTGAGTTGTCCCCTCTACTGCTTCAAATAATGAAGATTCATTAGGCTCGCCATCTTTTTTTCTTTGCACAGCGAGCCAATTGTCTTTCATTTTCTGATCAGCTTTTCGTTGCGCTGCTTGTTGGTGAAAGCTTGAACCGTTTTTTTCAGATTTTTCCACGAATAATGGTTTGTTTGTATTTGTAGTGTTTGTTTTTTATTCAATGTATCTTAATAGAATTAAAAATACTGGCCTCTATAGTTTCTGAATTCCGTGAACTTGTTTTTGATAGCAGTTAATTCATTGATGGATGTGTTGTATTTTGATTTCGCAATAAGCTGGTGCGAGCTAAGGCCATCCTTTTGTGTAGTGCATTCATCTATCCAAGCTTGAATTCTAGTGAAATAATTTTCATCCTGGCTAACATCGAATACACTTCTGGCTTTGGCGATGCTTTTAGCCTTATCCATGTGGTTTGAAACCAAAGTAGAGAGCATATTGTCAAAAGCATGCAAAAGATATCTGTTCACCTGTTCTTGTGTCGTTAGCGTAGGATCGAAGATTTTTTCCAAGCCTTCGTTTTTAAATGTATTAACATCCGGGTCGTCAGGCACACAGTCAGCTTTTGTTGGGAAATTATTGAGGCAAGCCAAGGCCCTATTTGTTGCGACATTTTTTAAACGCTTTCTCTCTGCTGTGTCTCTATCGTCTTTGTCTTTCAGAGTTGCCTGCCCTCCCCCTTTGACTATATGCGTATTGTAAAAATCCATTGCCGCTTTAGTAATCGCTGGCTCCATTAGTTTTTGAGGCCCTAATATCAAGCCTTTTGGATCTTTATTGTATTCCTCCATGAATGGAGCTTTGAAGTCAAAGAAATCATATCTCGACATTGTATAGGCATTGAAAGATTCTTTCTCTGTGTTTTTGTTGCCATGAAGGAAGAATTCCCAAGTGTCATCAAAAATATTGTATCCTCGCTTGGCAAATCCTTCTATGGTAACGAAATCTGTAGAATCGGCTAACAACTTGGTAGAAAAGTGGAAGTGATCGTTTTCCTCTCCCTTTATATTTCCTCTCATGTTGAACTTCATGGCAAAGCTTCCTTGGGAGCTTTCATTGCTTTCAACCCCCATGGTAGTACCCGCAACCAAGTCGCAACCTCTAGGCAATAAAAACTTATCGTTTTCAAGCGCGTTGAATTGGTGGTTGAGATGGCCTTTTCTTAATAAATTGGCTGTGGAGGTATCTGGGATATCATTGGCTTTGGATCTTAAGTCGACAGTTTTAGTCTTGATCTTTTGCAACAATAAATTTTCAGGTTCATTTGGCAAAGCTTCTTGAAACTCTTTGATGGCTTGTATTACCGCCGCTTTGTCCGTTTTTACACCTTTGAGATATTTATTTATGATAGTGTAGGTAGAGACAAAGCGGTCTTTGTGCTCCATCAGTCCATCATTGTCTGAATCCGTATAACCTAGCTGAGAGAATGACTTTCTGATAAATTCTGTCGCCATGCTGAAGTCATACACATTTGTGGAGGATTCAGAATTTGTAGTGAATTCATTCTTTTTAGTTTCATAGTCAAAGTTCTTTTCGAACTCTTTTGGGTCGAAGTTATTTTGCGACTTTCCTTCCCAGTAAGCTTGGTTCTCCACTAAGGACTTTTTGATCCCTTCATTAAGATGTTGTTGATCAACTTCGTAATCTCCATCTGATTTATGTCTGGGCATTACTTTGTAGTAAGTAACGTCGTCTTCACCGAAGTTGAAGTTTTTCTGTGAAGGGCTGTAAAATTCGAGCAGTCCATATTCGATTCGAGTATTCAAGTTGGCCAACACAGAAGTGTCGTTGATATAAAGCTCGTGATTAGGATATCCTAAGCCAACCACAAAATCGCCATTAAGCGATTTATTGTATATCTCATTTGATAATTGGTCTTGGGCGATAGCATATCTTTGGACTACTTTATCCGCCGATCCATTGCTCTTGAGTTGGGCGGTATTGCTTCCCGAGTCGTTGGACTTCATTTGCATAGCTTTGGCACCCATGACATCCGCTTCTTTCTCTAAAGTCGAATCGTCATTGATATTAGCGCCTTTAAGTTGCTTGGTGGGCTTTACCCTTCCTTCTTTTTGTTGAACAACGTGCCATGCTTCATGGGGAAGGTGTTTTTCCTGTCCTGAAGCTAGGTGTATGTCTGTTCCTTGCGCATAGGCATGCGCTTGAAGTTGAGCAGGCATACTGGAGTTGTAATGGACTTTCACATCATCCATGGATTGCCCTGATAGGTTTTCAATTCCTGATTTTAATTGATCAGGCATGCCTGTTGTGTTGGGAGATTTGTTTTCTTGTCTTTGAATTGGGCTTTCTGCTTCTTGAAGTTGAGCAGGTCCTGAAAATTCATCAGCGAAAGAGGAGTTTTCTAGATCGCTGGTTTCCTCTTTTTTTCTTTGAACGGCTAGCCAGTTTTCTTTCATTTTGTTGTCAGCTTTTCGCTGAGCAGTCTGATTATGAAAGCCCTGGGAACCGCCTTTATCCGACTTTTCCATGAAAAATTATTCAGTGTTTTGTGATGTTGTTTGTTTTTAATTCAAATAATATTGAAAAATTACAAAAAATATACCCAATTCTAATCATATCTACAGTTAAAAAATTGAAATAAAGCTAATATTGACTCCTTTAATTATATATTTCTATTTAAAGATTGGGTTTGCTAATAATTATTGTAAATATTTTGGGATGGTTGAAGAAAAGCTGAGATGAAGTGATATCGATAAAATAAAAGAGGGTGTTTAAATGAAGTTTCCTTAATAATTGGTCAATGAGTTTCCAAAATATAGGCCTTTAGGATGAGTGTTTTTGAGAGTGGTAGCATGCTAATTAGCTCAATTTTAATGAAACTAAAATATACAGCTTTTTTATCCTCGCAAGATGCGAGGATAAAAGCTTTTGCACATTTTGATAGATAGATATGTATATATTTGCGGATTAATTACTTGTATTCAAGAAAAAGATTTTGGATCTATAACGCCTGTTTTTGAGAAATTCGATTCGTTCGCCGCATAGTTCATTTATTCCGATTTCTTTATTTTTGAAGGCATCGGAATTTATTATCAAAGTTTCAGGATCAATATTTTCTTCATAATGCTTAAGTATGATTAATTGATTTGCTGTAGTTCTTACTTGTTGAGTATAATGAGCATAATTTGGCAATGCATTAAACCTAAGCGTATCGATAGTATTTTCATTAAATATATATTCGTTTTGGGGATTTATTTCTTCACTAAAAAAGTAAAATGAATTGGAGTCAATTGGAAGAATTTCTTGCTCTTGATCAAATATAAATTCCCGAGTTATATTTCTATTTATGCCTTTCTGTTCATCATAAAATATTTTATAAATAACATATTTAGTTAATGTGTCATTTGAAATATCATCCAAAAAATGATGTTCATCTAAATTGGTTCCCCATTTGTATTGACCATGTTCATTGATAAATGTAAGGGTATCCTTTGGGACTAACTTATATTCTTTCGTGTTTGAGTCAAATTTATAATGATTTAAAAAATTTATTTTTGGATTGTAAAATACTTTTTTGAAACTCAGTGTTTTATTGGGGTCGTAGTGTTTGTTTATTTTTGCCTTTCTCTCTTTACTATGAAAGCTTGACAAAATAATCAAATGATTATTTTGTCTTATAAGTTTATTTATTCTTATAGAAGGGAGATCCATAGGTATATCTCGTTTGACATTGATAGAGTCTATTAATTCAATAGTTACGTTATTATTGTTTTTCTGGATCTCATAAATACCAAGAGTATTGCCATCTCCCATCAGATACATTTTATCTTCATGTATTCCAATTCCAGGAACATGAGCGAGTTTGTTGTCTTCTTGATTTATAGTTTCAAATGGAATTGCATTGAGGTGATCCCATTTTCCATTTTCAAATTTAAAACTCCAAAATTCATGTTTGAAATCATGTTCATCATCTTTGCTATCAATGATTTCAGGTTTATTCATTTCCAATACATACAAGTAAGGAAAATTGAAACGCAGGCTGTGACTTGTCAATAGATTAAAGTTATTGCCAAGAGAGTCCTGTAAGTAACAAAGAATAAAATGATTATTATAATCCCATAAGCCCTCCCTATTTTTTTGATAAAAAACGAGGCCTTTGTGAGCTTTTACTCTTTTATTTTTATTTATCAATTGAGATGGAGTTCCTTGATAATATATAAATAAGCTGCTGTCGGATATTTCAATATTATTTACAACTACATCATCTTCGATAACTTGATTTAGAGCTAAGCCATTAGAGTTGCTTACAATTCCAAAGCTGTCAAGCTCTGTTTTGATAGGTATTGTATCATTTTCGATATAGACAGCTTCTTCAAAGCTATGCTTTTGTTTTGTCTGACATGAAAAAAATAGACTAAATAATATTAATATGATTAAGATAACTTTGTACATGAATACGACTTCCTAGATCTATTTATCGGTATTTAGAAAGAATATTTTGGATCTGTACTTTCTTTGGTATTGATTTTCAATAATGTCATTATATAAATTATCTAAATCAAAAGATTCTATCTCTTTTTGTTTTTCAAGCTGACGATATAATTTATATATTATAAATTGATTTTCATACTTTTTAGCAATTTGTGTGTTTTGGTTTGAATTTTTAGATATACTATATGAAATAGAGTCAGTATTAACATTATTTATATAGTCTATTGAATTATTTTTTATATAATAAAGATAAGTAATTGAATCAATTGGAAGTATCTGAAAATCATTGATAGAATATTTAGAGTCTAATTTTGTGTTATTTATGCCATTACTATAATTAACACTGTATAAGGAGTACTTTAATATAGAGTCATTATCAATGATGTCAATATATTTATTATTAGATAAATTAATGAATGAATTGTAACCATTGCTTTCATTATCAAATACAGATACTTCTTCTTTATTTAAAAAATACTTATTATTACTTTTATCGTACTCATATAGATTTGCTTGATAAACTTTGGGTTGATAGTATTTGAAACTATTTTTCTTTTTTTTCTTATTATGAGAATGGTAGCTAACAATACTTATTAGTTTGTCATTGTTAAATATTAATTTTTCAAAATTTGAATAACTAATATTATTAGGGGTATTAGCTTTGAAAGAAATTGAATCGAGTAAATTTATTGCTGTAGATGATTGATTGTGTTGTATTTCAAATACATTAAGCGTATTCCTATTTTCAAATAAAAACATCTTTGAACCCTGAAGTTTGATAGAAGGCTTGTAAGCTAATTTTTTTGTTGTTGATTTCTCATTAAATAAGGTGCTTTTGTTAGTATGTTTCCATTGATTATTATCATATTTAAAGAAATATATGTTTCGTTCAAAAGGCATATCCTTTTTATTAGAAGATTTATTTACTTCAACTAAATAAAGATATGGATAATCAATTTTTATACTATATCCTGCGTACTTGTTTTTATCTTTGTTTATGTAATTTATGATGAAGCTTTCTTCATATATCCAGTTATTGTGTATATTTTTTCTGTAAATAACTAAGCCATTATGAGCTTTTAGTCTTTTATTTTGATTAACGATACTTGAAGCACACCCTTTGTATGTAATGGCCATATAACCATTATTTATATCAATATTATTAATAAATACATCATCTTCAATTACTTGATCGAGAACGAGCCCCGCCGAATTGCCGATTATACCTACAGTGTCAAGTTCTGTTCTGATAGGTATCGTATCATTTTCGATATATACAGCTTTTTCAAAGACATGCTTTTGTTTTGTCTCACACGAAAATGTAATGAGTAATAATGTCAGTATGATGAGGTTTATCTTGTACATGATTAGTGTTTATGTTGTTTGTCAGTCCTGAATGTAGCTATGCCTATATTTCGAGCGATGATGGATTCTTTGATAAGCTCTTTATGTTTTTCCATATAAGATTTGACAGTCTCTTCCCACCAACTGACATCATAAGGATGGCTTGTAACTTCACGAGCTTTGTTGATAAGGTTTTCGTAGGTACCTCCATGCCTTGATGCAGATGGCTTTTCGATATGAGTTTGTTGGAGTTTAGCCCACTTTTGATTATTTCTTGTCATTATATTTTGATCACCACTAAGTATTTCCTTTTGCTGTTTACTATAGCTTGGGGCTATTCCTGATATAATACGATCCATGGCGGTGATAATTGCTATACATTGTTTTTGTTGATCGAGCTTGATCCCTGTGATACTTTCAGGGTTTTCCAAATATTGAGGGTCGAGAAGCTCTTTTCCCAATTGAGTTCTTTGTTCTTTCAATTGATTATATAATCCTTCCCTACTTTCGTAAGTTCGCATATCATCATTTCCGAGGCTTTGAGCGGTTCCTCTTAAGTTATTCGCAATATTTTCTAGCTCTTGAATATGTATAGGCTCCCATTCTAAACCACTATCTTCTTGGAAGAATTCTTCTATATGATCCAATCCGAGTCTAGATTTATCATCTAGTTGGTTGATATTATCTAAAAATTGAGCAAAAGCTATAAGCTGAGCAGCAGATTCTTTGTCATGAGCATTTAGATTGGGAATGTTTTCGGGATCATATCCCTGTTCCATGACTTGCCTTGCAAAATCAAAAGATTTACTAGCATGCTCTTGATGTGTCTTGGCAATAAGCTCTTCATTACTCAATTTCTTTTCTTTTGGCTTTTCGTCAAATTCTACTCCTAGGTGTTCTGTCATGAGATCTTTTGAACCTGTTATAAAGTTATCAAACATGGAAGGTTCTTCGGGTTCTTTGCTTTTAGGAGTCCCTAAGTCGAGTTGATTTTTTGACCAAATATTGAGCATTTCGTCTCGAATCATTTTATTGGCTTTGACAGCAAGTTGAAAGGCAAGTCCAAAGAAGACGCTATTTCCATGGTCTTTGGATATCTGGGTATGGGACGGACCAGCGACTACAGATACTGGAGTTTTTTCTAATGCATCAACTCTAGCTTGAGCAGTTTTTAGAGAACCTTCTTGTTTATTTTTGATTTTTTCAGGAGAATAAATTTGCTCATCGATTTTTTGCATTCCTTGGGACATTAGAGAATTATCTTTTTCGCCACGAGCGGTTTTTTTATCTGCTTCATAGGTATTTAGTAGTGAAGTGTCTCGCACAGATTCATCCATGGTCATTGATTCAATTTGAGCAGCTAAAGGAGTTTTTATCTCACTGTGAATAACTAAATCTATTGAATGTAATATATTGTTGATTGTATCATTGCTTAATAATAAACTTAGATTTCCTAAACCTTTCATTATAGCCTCGAAGCTTATATACTGAGAAGTTATATTTTCAATATCTTCTGCTGGAATGTTGTTTTGAGCTAAATTTTTGTTGATTATTTCAAGAACTACTTGGGTTGCAGATGTGTTTTTGTCTAAATATCTCCCCATTGCAATATTAAAGGCAATTTTTTGCTCTAAGTTTTCTGAAGTACCTTTCTTGGGTTCTTTCTTTAAAAAGTGCAGCATCTCATGACCAACAGACTGCATGGTATCAGCAGAGCTAAACGAACCAGTTGTGAGCACAGGTCTGGGAGCTGTCATCATTTGCTGTTGATCTTCTACCATGACATCTTTACTGAAAGTTTGGATGTCTCTGTGTTCTTTGGGAAGTTCCGGAAGATAGGTATGCTCCATCCGCCCGGTCTCATGATTGTAATTTTGCTCTTTTAGAATTTTCTCAACAGCTATTTCTACATAATTGGAATGGGCAAAAAGATCTTCAGTAACGTGCATTGCGGCACCGTAATGCAACATGCCTTCTTCAGTACGGCCTTTTTTTGCGGCAAGGGTCAGGCGGTTTTCGAGATGCTCAAAGCTTCGATGCATGTATGCCATCACTCCACTTTGATCCACATCGAAAAGTTTGCTGTTGTCATTGTTACTATCATTATTGAAAATCTTGGTTGAAGAAGGCTCTGTGCCATGTTGCAATGTTTTGAATGGAGTTTCGACTGGAGAGGCTTTCTCTGGATTGACAGCTGTTTGCGATTCAAGATCTTCGCTAACTTTGTCGATTTTGCCACCTTCGAAGTATTCGCTACCAGCAACAGCTCCGGCAGGGCTATCCAAATGCTCCGCGGGTATGTAAATGCCTAATTGCTCTTGTGTTGGCATTTTACCGAACTTTTGATAAGACATTACTGTTAAGCCAGCGTAAACCATATCCACTCCGACTTTATCGATAAGAGAGGGCACGAAAGCTTGATTAACATCTCGCATCCAGTTGCCATAGTATATGGCGGTGGCTTCTTCTTGGCTGAAAGCTCCGTCTTCTGTTAGGGCCATTCGTCCAGCACTCTCATGTTTTGGGGCTTCGAATCGCTGTATGGTGTCAGTAGTATAAGCAGAAGCGACCCTGTCGGAAGCATCATTTCCAGTTCCTTTGAATTGCATAGCTTTGGCTCCCATGATATCCGCTTCTCTCTCCAAGCCTGCGTCGTCATTGATATTCACCTTCCCTTTCATTTGAGTTGTTGGCGTTACACGGCCTTGCTTTTGTTGCACTACATGCCAAGCTTCATGGGGAAGGTGTTTCTCTTGGCCAGAACTCAAGTGTATATCCGTACCTTGGGCAAATGCATAAGCTTGCAATTGGGCGGGTTTGTCAGAGTTGTAATGAACTTTGACATCGTCCATGGAATGTCCGGAAAGATTTTCAATCCCGCTTTTCAGGTTATCGGGAAGTCCTGTTTTATTGCTCGATGGAGAAGAGTTTTTTGAAGTTACGCTATTTGGATTCGCGCTTTGTTTCTGGATTGGACTAGCCCAATTAGTATGGTTGGAGTAATTGGTTTCCGTTGGATTTTCTTTTTTTTGAATAGCCATCCAATTGTTTCTCATGCGTTGATCCGCCTGTCTTTGCGCAATGGCGGAATATTGCAATTGATTTTGTTCGTTTTCCTCTTTCATCGATGGTATGGGTTGCAGTTTGTTTGTTCCTCAAAAAGTCTCAACTTTTTACAGTTTCCAATGAGTTGATTTGAGCTGTTAAAAAATAGGTGAAAAATTAACAGATATGTGTAAATATTCATAAAAAATACTTTTTATGGAAATTTTAGACATTGAATTACTGTGATTTATTGATGTATATTATTCAATTTTTTTTGATCATGAGATATATGAATAATCTCACAACATAATTCTAAGACAACCAATATTTGTCTTGTTTTTGCAGATGAAGAATAAACTTCTTGTTTATGTTAAGACAAATTTCGCGTTTAGTTAGTATAGGGACTATGCTTTTATTATTCGCTTGCGATGGCGGAGACGAAACAGCAAATCCACCAGTTGTGTATACTGAGGACTATACAGATCAAGTATTTTCAGACGGTGTTGAAGGGCCGGCTGTCGACTCATCGGGTTTGTTGTTTGCTATGAACTTTGAGTATTCGGGAACAGTCGGCGAGGTAGACCAACAAGGTCATGCGAGTTTGTATGCTGAACTATTTCCGAATTCTCACGCTAATGGAATGCGCTTTGATTCGAAAGGAAATATGATCATAGCGGATCAGAGAAACCGTAAAATATTGAAACTTACACCGGATAAAATATTGACTGTGCTTGCTGAGGATGTTCGGCTAAATGAGCCTAATGATATAGCGATAATGGACAATGATCTTTATTTTGTTTCCGCACCGGATTTTATCACTCAAACAGGCCAAATATGGAGAGGAAATCCTGACGGAGATTTGGAGCTTTTGACTGACGATTTATCAGCAGTCAATGGCATAGAAGTAAGTACCGACAATCGAAGTTTGTATTGCAGCGAGACGAATACAGGTAAAGTATGGAGATATGACTTAAGCTTAGATGGAGATATTAGCAACAAGACTTTGCTAAATACTTTTGAAGGCTATGATTTGGATGGAATGAGATGTGATAGCTTGGGCAATTTTTGGCTTTGCGTATGGAATCGAGGGCTTGTCATGTATATGAATCCTAAAGGAGAAGTATTGAAGCTGGCAATGACGAAAGGCACTAGAGCCGCAAATGTCGCTTATGGTGGAATGGATGGCAGGACTTGTTTTGTGACTGTGCAAGATCGAGGAGTTATAGAGTATTTTCGGACTGATTACCCGGGAAGAAGCTTTGAATTGTGGAGAAAGGAAAATTAAAAAGATTATAAATTTTAATCGTTTTTTAATGTAATTTACTGAATAACATAAATTCTTTTCAGCATGAGATTCTCTTTAGTTTTTTTATTTCTCGCATTGAATATCCCTGCATTTTCACAAAAAGATGATGTAGACGACCCTATTCAGAATTTTGATAAACTTTGGAATACATTTGATCAGCGATACGCTAATTTCAATTTAAAGCAAATCGATTGGGATAATATTTATACTGTATATCGTCCCAGAATCAATGAGAATACAAGCAATGAAGAGTTGTTTGAAGTTAGTTGTTCCATGCTTCAAGAGCTTAAGGATGGTCACGTTACATTAGAGCCAATGTTTGCCGAAAATGAAAACATCGAATGCGGCGCGCCATACGGGTTTCACTTTATGTCTGTGTTGGATTCGGAAATGAATATTTTGGCGTTTGAATCGATTATGAATCAAGAATTTCAGCAATATGGATTTAGCGAAGCGAATAGAGTTGATATAACGGAGGAGACGAATTTTCAATACAGAGTATCTGATAGATTCGGTTATTTGAGACTGGATGAAATGACTGAAGCATTGAAGCTGGGTAAAATCAACAAGGCTTTTGATAATGCATTGGAGGCGTTTAATACTAAGGAGGGAGTCATTGTTGATCTTAGATTTAATGGCGGAGGATGGGATTATATTTCGTATTTGCTTGCCGGTAGATTTGTGAGAGAGGAAAGCATTGGCCATTACGAAAAGACTAAGATCAAGGGAAAGGAGGCTTATACGGATTTAAAGTACAGAGAAATCAAGCCCAAAGGGAGTTTTCAGTTCACAAAAAAGCCTATCGTAATACTTACCAGCGACTTTACAGCAAGCGCCGCAGAGGTGTTTGTATTGATGATGAAAGACCTGTCTTATGTTACTTTGATTGGTGATACTACGGAAGGAATATTTTCAGATATGTACTTTTTCAAATTACCGAACAAGTGGAAAGCCAGTTTATCCAATCAGCAGTTTTTCTCCAAGTCAATGGAAAATTTTGAAGGAATTGGCATAAGTCCGGAGATTGAAGTTAGAAACAATCCGACTGATTTGGAAAAAGGAACAGATCCAGTGCTTAGAACAGCGATTGAGTTTCTTCAGAAAGAACTTGTGGAGGAAATGTAGTTTGTGTTTTTATGTCATCAAGCAATACAAACTGGTGAATTAGAGCTCGCCAGTTTGAAAATTCAGGTGTTTAATATCTTTTTTTAATTAGTCACTTGATTTGGGAATCTTTCGAATAGTCCGGCCATGCGTTCGTCGATAGTTTGCCCATGCCAGATTACTTGATCATTATGCAAGATATGGCCGTTGTCATATCGATAGACATAAAATGGAATTTGTCCTACTGTCAAATCCGCAAATATTTGAGCCTTTTCAGTATCATGTTGGAAGTTGCCATTTGTTCCGTTTCTGATGCCTACTTCACCTTCCAAGCCTGGAGCTTCGACTCCTTTTCCTTCCGGCAATGAATCAGCGAACTTGTCGCAATACTCCCATTTGGTAGATACAGGATCATTTTGGTAAGTATCCGTATCCTGTCCAAGTTCTCTGGTAAGAATGAATGCTTTAAGGCGACCTCCCCAAGCTTTTGTTTCAATAGGCACGGTACGACCTCTGGAGTTGGCGAAGGCTTGCTTTACTTTTAAGAGCAGTCGTCTTTGCGGTTGCGAGTTTGGATCTTTCAGAGCTTGAAGGAATGACGATTCATAGTCATCAGCGCCGTTATATATGTTATCTTGTTGTTCTTTAGTAATTCCGTAATCGCTGAATCCAGTTTGTAGACTCGCGGTTTGCGGATTCATATATTTCATTTTGAGTGCATTGTCGGCATCTATAAGATATGGTTTTCCATTATTATCCCAAAGAACGTTTTCATGATGCAAATCTGTCAAACCAGTAACCAAGACAAAGACCAAAGCTTCTTTAACAGCTTGCGTTAATCCCATTTTTTCATTTTGTTCTATCTTTTGAGGGTCGCTGCCGATGACTTTTTCGCACATCGACCCAAAGTTGGCATGTACTTTTTGTTTATAAGTCGCTAATTTATCTGCATTGTCAAGTTCTAAAGTTTCGTTGATTGTATTCGCTAAACTATTTTCTTCAGTTCCGAAAAATTTATGCTCCAAGTCACGGTTTTCCGGTTTGACAACCACTTCATGATCACCTGCAGCATGATAATCAGCTCCTCCCCCGGCATTTGCTTTGTTGAATTTTACAAACATGACACCCAGACCTGAATCATGCAAATCGCTACCACTGAGGCTAATGGATTTGATAGTAACGCCATCGCCATTAGGCGGCAAAAGAGATTTTCTCCAATACTCCAAAGAGTTTCTAACTGAAACAGCTCCTTCTCCAATGCGATGAAAAGGGCCATCATTGGCCAAAAGCCATTTTAAATATGAAACGTACTTAGTGCCACTGATTGTAGCCCCGAACCTTTGCCATCTCAAAGCCTTGCTCGAGTCATCATACATTATGATTTTATCAATGTTGTGATCTGTTGTAAGTTGATCTTGCCAAGGCAAGCCATTTATCGCATTTTCCAGAGTCGATTTTACACGGCTTTTCAAATAGGTTAGCATGGCATTGTCGTCAAGTTGACGCTGTTCATCAGCGCTAAGGTTGTTCACTACTTGTCCCGTTTGAGGGTTAACTCTTCTAAGGATATTGTTTACATAAGCGATTTTTGAATTCGGATCAGTATAGCTTTCTTCAATTTCGATGAATTCTCCCACATGATGATGCCAGTTGTACTTTGGTTTAGGTGATTTGGCTCTTCCATTGGGTTTGAAACTATCATCGGCATTAAGAGGGTAGGCTTTGTCATTTCCTATTCTGGAGTTTCTGATGTAGGTATTTGCTCCATTATGGTTGGCCCAATTCCAGTTGGCGCCAGTAACATTAACTGCTTTTGTCCACGTAACATTGCTCAAAAGACCTCGATTTTGAGTCATTTGCTGGTTTCTATCTACGACTATCTCAGAACCGGAATTAATATCATTGCCAATTTTATTTCCCCATTGTCCTCCATTTCTGAGGTGAGCTTTGCTTGAAGTGATAGCTGGGGCGAATTGTCTTTGGATGATTTCGAGCGTATCATTATCCTTTAGTTGGGTTGGCATGTCGCCATTGCTTTGTCCGATACTCAATGCTTTGGCTCCCATGATATCCGCTTCCTTTTCAAGTCCGTTATCATCATTGATGTTTACCTTGCCTTTCATTTGCTTGGTTGGTTTCACTCTGCCTTGTTTTTGTTGGACGACATGCCAAGCTTCGTGAGGAAGATGTTTTTCTTGTCCCGAAGCTAGGTGGATGTCTGTACCTTGCGCATAAGCATGCGCTTGCAGTTGGGCGGGTTTGTCGGAATTGTAGTGCACTTTGACATCGCTCATGGAATATCCGGATAAGTTTTCAATGCCACTTTTCAAATTGTCGGGCAACCCTGTATTATTTGTGTGTTTTGCACTGGAGGCGATATTCTCCGAGCCTTCATTTTTTTGCAATTGAGTTGGCTGTTGAGGTGGAGGAGTATTCCATGCAAGAAATTGGTCGCTTGATGTTGCGGCAGTCATTTCCGCGCTTAATTGGGCAATACCAAGTTGGTTGGATTCGAATTTGCTGTTTTCCGATGTGATTGTGTTATCCTTTTTTTTCTGCTGAGCAATCCAGTTGGCTTTCATTCTTTGGTCCGCCTTTAACTGTGCTGCATTGTTTTGCTGGAATTGATGCGCAGTTTTGTCCATGTGGCTTGTGATAGTGGTTGTAGTGAAATAAGTGGGAAACCTAACGAATGATTAAATATACATATATAAATAAGTTTATTATAAATTTTCTCTAAAAATATTTAACTATAAATTAGTTTGATAGAGTTTATAAATAAAAATGTTTATCTGTTTTTATTGTAAATATTTATATATGAATTTATTAGTGAATTATTATTCGTGTTTTTTAAATGATTAAAAAATGATGCTGAATAGCTGGAATTCAAGATTAGTTATTTGTCTCTCTTAAGAAATAGGAAACTATAAATAGAAAAAGTCTGAAAGGGAAATGATATTGTGCGAAATTGAATGGATTCAATAGCTAATTTACTATGAAGAGTTTGGAGGGATTAAATTATGGAATCAGCCAAGAATTTACTCTTAGCTGATTATTGATTGGTGAATTAGTCATTATTAAATCTTGGTGTGGTCAGTGGCGAGTTGACACCTGCATAGTTTTGCACGATTTTTAGCCAAGTATGGCAATCATTCCAACCTGGACCATATAGGCTTGGCCAGTATTTGTCGTTGATATCATCATCTTTTTCCAGTATTCGGGCCAACTGATTATTGCTGATAGTGGTTTCGGATATGACCGGATAGTCTTTCCAATTTTCCCTTCCATTACCTCTTTCGGCGATTTTGAATTCTGTTCCATCTTCAAATTTATAAGTGAGCCATACATGCCAGAACGGATTTTTTTCATTTTCAACAAATGCATGATACTTTCTAATCTGCAATTTTCCTTTTCCTCCTTCATCGTAAGGGTTTTCTTTGCCCACCAATGTGTCGTCGCTCTCCATGTTCTTCTTGTTGATGTATGTCAACACTTGATGAGCGACTAACGACCCGATGCCAGCCAAAAGCAAACTTAGTCCGGTTCCCATTCTTTGGACAACAGCTGAGCTGCTTGAAGCATTTTCGTTTGTTTTTAATTGAAGAGGTTGATTGGAAGGTTCATGCGTTTTTCTTTGTGCTATGAATTTTTCAGATTCATTGTTTGACAATCCAAAGGATTGGGATCCTTCGTTTTTCATCTGCAAAGCTCTTGCTCCCATTGCATCAGCTTCTTTTTCCAAGCCTATGTCGTCGTTGACATTCACGCCACCTTTCATTTGCATGGTAGGTTTGACTCTGCCTTCTTTTTGTTGCACAACGTGCCAAGCTTCGTGAGCCAAGTGCTTTTCCTGACCGGGAGCTATATGAATATTCGAGCCTTGAGCAAAAGCATGGGCTTGAAATTGGGCGGGTTTGTCTGAGTTGTAATGCACTTTAACATCGTCCATTGAGTGGCCTGATAGGTTTTCAATTCCTGATTTTAGCTGATCAGGCATGCCTGTATTATTTTGTTTGGGCATGCTTTGCTTTTGAACCGGAAGCTGGTCAGCAGTAGTGTTCCATAGTTTATACTGATCGCTGTTTTTTGAGTTTTCGATATCAGCCATCATTTGAGTTATTGATAAATGATTATTTGACTCGAATGAATGTTCGCTCTTGGAGTCGTTTCTTTTTTTAAGCTGAGTGTTGACCCAATTCTGTTTTTGATAATGATCGGCCTTTTTTTGCAGGGTGTTTTTCCAATTGTGCTGATTTTGTTCTTCTTGTTTCATGCGATAAATGAGATTATGGGTGAAGTAAAATTATATGCTAAAGTAATAAAACAAATATTGTAATTACAAATATAGTATATACAACAAAGTGCGAAATTGAGATTTAGTTTATTTATGAATAAAATGATATTTGTATTTCAAAAAATAGTATCATCAAGAGGCTTGAAAAAGGCATAAATTAGATCTTTGGTATTAGGGTTTTCATTAACTTTCATTTACTCATGACTGAAGAAGGGATCATTTACAAAGAGCTGGAATGGCTGAACCAGTTTATCAACTATATATTGCCTGACAAGGCTAAAGACGAAAGCGAAGAATCAGATGGCGTGGAAAATAGCGAGACAATAAGTCCTCCTGCGGTTCCTCCTCAGCCTGTGCCGCTTGCAGACTATGCAGCTTTAAGAGGTAAAGGCGTATATGTGGTTGACTTGTTGTTTGAATTGACTTTTAGCGAAAGGTTGGTTTTGGCGCTTACTTTAGCTCAATATGTTGCTCCTGAAATCTATCAAAAGCTGATAGTGGAGAAAAACATGAAGCAGTCTTTGGTGATTGGCGGAGTGAACTTTCATCATTCTTATCAAGGGTTTATTCCGACGATAGAGACGGCTATTTACCTTTTAAGCCATTGCGATGAAGGTGGCCATGTGAAGTTCTCGATTAAGTTGAAAATGTTGAAGCTTTTCGATGCCAACTCTACTCTGATCAATAAGAATATAATTCAACTGGAGTCAGGAGAAGGAACGCTGCCTTATACTGCTTCAGCGCTTAAAGTGAATCCATTTGTATTGAATAAGATACTTTGGAATGAATCGTATATCCCTGCTTTGAGCAGCTCATTTCCTGCGGAGAAGATAAGCACCCATCAGGATTGGGATGACATGGTCGTGAATAGAAAGACCGAGAAGCAGCTGGAAGAAATACTGAGCTGGGTGAATCAAAGAAATGCGATGCGAAGCGTTCCTGCTGTTGCGAGAAAAGTTCTGCCCGGGTATCGCGCTTTGTTTTATGGACCGTCGGGAACAGGAAAGACTCTGGCTTCCACCTTGATCGGAAAATTGACTGGAATGGAAGTGTATCGGGTTGATTTGTCGAAATTGGTGTCCAAGTATATTGGCGAGACTGAGAAGAATCTGAAGCAGGTTTTTGATATTGCAGAGCAACATGAGTGGATCTTGTTTTTTGATGAAGGTGACGCTATCTTCGGCAAGCGTAGCGAGACCAGCAGCAGCAATGACCGTTATGCGAACCAAGAGGTTTCTTATTTGCTGCAAAGAGTGGAAAGATTTCCGGGAACCGTTATCGTGGCGACCAACTTCAAAACGAACTTGGACAAAGCCTTCTTACGAAGGTTTCAGACTTTGGTTCATTTTCCATCGCCTAGTGAAGAAACTCGCAAGATGCTTTGGGAGCGAGTATTCAATGATGAAATACCTAAGGATGGAGAGTTTGACTTCAAGTTTTTCGCCAAGAATTTTGAGTTGACAGGCGCGAATATCGTGAATGTGCTACAACAAGCGATGGTTTTGGGCTTCGAAGAAAACGAAGGCTTGATAGGAAAGCCGCAATTAACGCGTGCTCTAACCAGAGAGCTTAACAAGCTTGACAA
Organism: Aureibacter tunicatorum; assembly: GCF_036492635.1. Taxonomy (GTDB): domain Bacteria; phylum Bacteroidota; class Bacteroidia; order Cytophagales; family Cyclobacteriaceae; genus Aureibacter; species Aureibacter tunicatorum. The sequence continues at coordinate 4,748,303 of NZ_AP025305.1, read as the reverse complement.
GCTGGATACGAAGACCGAGCGCAAGCTGATTTATGAATATGAGGAATGTTGTTAAGAAAGAGTCCTCCATTATATGCTTTATTTGATAATGGAGGGTTCTTTCATATTTCTTTATGGAATTAGATTGATTTCATGAATTGTTTCTAAGGGCTTTGTTATTATTTGAATTATTCCATTGTATCTTCATCAACACATTGAAATGTCAAATAGGAATATTTTTTTATCATTGTATTTCCTTTTGGGGGAATACAAAGGAGTCTGCTTAGGAAAACCTTAAAAACAAATTGTGATAAACAATAATGATTTTAGTTATTTTTTAATGATAGCTCCATCAGATTGAATTATGTATTCAGTTGTTTTATTATTATCAACTACTGTTATTAAATCTTTTAAAATTTTAAAAGTGTAGTTTTTATCTGAATACACTTTATATTTATCGAAACTCGTTTTTCCAAGTATTCTTCCTTGATCATCAATATTTACTAAAAATAAAGAATCCGAAACAGGAGAAAGGTTATTTTGATAAGAGACATACATAATTGAATGGAATTTTTTATTTATACTTAAATTGCATATTTTTGAATAATACATTTTAACAGTATATGGTATTTTTTCAACATCTCCATTGTCTTTAAATTCTTCCATATAAGTTTCGGTATATCTATTTTTGTTAAAATTTGGATCAATATATTTTGCTATAAATGAAGAGTCTAAATTATTTGAGGCAGAAATATGATAATTATTATTATTTAGCAATTCACTTTTCCCAAAAGGAATAGATTGATTTTGGAATAATTTTATTTGTTGTTTAAACTCACTTTCACGTGAATTACACCCTACAATTATTGCAAAAATTAGAATAAGATATTTTATTTTCATTATTTTAGTTTGTTTTCGATGTATTTATACATGATGAAGTGCCGAAGGAAAACGATTTTGATTTCAGTTTCTTTGCGAAGAATTTCGAGCTAACGGGTGCCAATATTATCAATGTATTGCAACAAGCGGTTGTATTAGGTTTTGAGGAAAATGGCTGAACAATCGGCAAGCCTCAGCTGACCAGAGCTTTGACCCGTGAATTAAGCAAGCTTGATAAGTTGGATATGAAAACCGAGCGTAAGCTGATCTATGAGTATTGTTGTTGAGATTAAAAAATAAAGTCGCCACTGTGGGCGACTTAAATATTCATAGAGTATATTATTCTTCCTCATCTTCTTCTACGCTACCAATCCCAAAAGTTTTAATATAAGAATATTCTTTTTTATATTTTTCAATGTTTTCTTCAGAAAAGGGGTTTCCATAAAGGTCTAAAACTTCAAGTTTATTAAGCTCTTTGATATCAATTGGAATTGATGATATAAGATTAAAGTATAAATCTAATTGAATTAAATTTCTTAATTGGAATATTACTGAGGGTATTTTATTTAACATATTATTACCCAAATCAAGATATTTTAATTTTTGGGCATTCACTAATTCTGGATGAATAGATTTTAAGTTTCCTGAAATACTCAAACGTTCTAGATTAGGTAATGAATAGATTTTTGGATTTATATTTTGAATAGAAGAATAAGACTCTAAGCTTAAATGACGTAAGTTTTTAAGTAACAATATAGAGTCAGGTAGAGCAGTATCATCAAATAAAGTTAAAGATGTAATATCCTCTTTATTATCAAAAGCTGTTTTTAAGTCTCTAGCATCTGTCACAATATTTGTATTAGTTTTAACTTCTGTGAGGGTTTGTTGATCACTATTTTTATTCTCTTTAGAACTACATGCTATCATCGTAGTAAATGATAAGAAAATTAAAATCTTAAATTTAGTTTCTAACATCATAATGAATAAATGTATTGTAATTGTCTTTTTTGTAACCTTTTTTTATTTTATTCTCATCAAATAATTTCTGCATTAATTTTCTAAATGCTTTAATATCCATACCTGTAGGAGGTTTAATGTCAGCAGCCATTCCCAATTGATGTTTACTGAGTTTTGCTTTACTACCTACTGCTTTACTAAAATTATGCTCTGGGGAACGATAACCACAGGTAATAGAAGGGTTTCCTGAAACTCCATCTATTTTTTTGCATTCATCAGATATAATTTCGAGATTCTTAATAAGTTCCCTAGTATATTTTAAAAGTTCTTTAGGAATATAATATCCTTTATTATCCTTACAAAGTAAATAAGAGTTGTTAATTTTTGCGGTAGTTATAATATTTTTAGAATTGATTTCTTTAGACTTTCTTTTGTTATAATTCTTCTTAAAATCATTTCCTACAATACTAATCACTTCATTGATTTTTTTTATTGTGCCTTTTCCTGCGACTCCATCTGCTCCTAAACTATATTGAGCTTGAAAATGAAAAAGAGCACCAATAGTTTTGTAGGAATTAAAAACAGTAGTATCAGAGTAAATGGCTTTTTTTGCTATCTTACTTTTTATAATTCCATTTGCTTTTACATCATACCCTAAGCCTCTCAATGCTTTTTGCACTTGAATGACATCTTCTTTAGCATTAGCTTTACCAAAGCCTACTAGGCCAGATATTTTATAGATTTCTTTTATAGTAGTCGTTTTAGTTACGGTTTTCTCTTCGGTATCCTTATCATCTGTTGAAGGCTTTGAGTTTGGTACATTTAGGTCAACTTTTTCTAAATTTGTGGAAGCTTCTACTTTTTTAATGTCATCGTCATTTTGACTATTTCCCTTCAACTTCTTCATCATAGCATCTTCTTCTTTGCTGGTACTCCAGTCATCCATTTGAGAATGGAGAAAATCTTTCATGTCAGCAGAAAGACTGCTGATTTTCCCCATGCTATCGAGTGCTTTGGTGAGTTTGAAGGCAAGGTTATCCGTTGTGAAATAACCTTCCTGATTAAAGACTTCTTTGATGAATTCAGGATGATTGAAGATATAGGCGGTCATATCATTCACCTTGCATGTTATATTTTCATCTTCGTACTGGTTACGCCATTCTTTTACACTTTGAGGGTCAGACTTAACGATATACGTTGATTTGTTTGCTTTTTCTTTTTTCTCTGTGAATCTCTTTCCTTGATTTTGTTTAAGATGCCTAATTACACTTTTATGAGGAGCAATGAATGGATACTTGTCGCGTTTATATCCCATTCTAATGACCATGTAGTCTTGTAAGGCTTTATAGAGACTGTCATCATACTTGCCATTTATATCCAAAGAAAAGCCATTTTTCACTAAAAGTGCCTGCACGACATGAACGTCTTTTTCTTGATTGTCAGCTCCTTTTCCTACTGTGGAGCTAATAATGCCTTTTTTGATGATAGCTTTTGCTGATGAGTTAGTTTGTTTTTCTTTTTGTTCTGTAGCTTTATTTAACTCTTTAGTTGAATTAGCCTCATTGATATTTTGTTCTTCAGTTTCTATCGAAGCTGTTGTCGTTTTTTCTGCAGTTATATTTGGGGTATCATTCGTCGCTTTGTGTCTGTATTTGTATTTTTTCAGCCTGAGACAAACGCCTTTCCCTGGAGAAATTTTTTTGTACTTGTCTCTTGTGTAACCTAATTCATCCACCATGAAATCTTGCAATGCATTGTAAGTGTCATTGTCAAAGTCTCCAGATGTCTCGACGGCATATCCGGCATTATACAGTAGGCCTTGTACGATTCGGACGTCTTTGGGCAAATTGGGAGCTCCTGTACCCACAGGTTCTTGGATAAGCCCTTTTCTATCCAAGCCGTCAAGTTGACGGCCAAGGTTTTTAGACTTGCCTTTAAAGTCAGTATCCCTCTCTTTTACGTCTTTGATGAATTCGAAAGTATCTCCTTTATTTTCATTTTTGAGTTCTTCCAGACTTTGGACTGTATCGGTGATTTTGATTTCTCCACCTGAGTCCAAGACTTCTTTGATCGTAGCGAGAGCGTGTTTGATTTTCTTGCAAACCTTGCCTACCCATTTTAGATCTTCTTCATTTTTTTTGTTTATGAAGACGTTTTTAGCGACAATCGCATCCATTCTTTTGATGGCTTCAGCAAATTGTTCCTTATGGTTTTCGCTGCTTTGGCCTGCTTCCACGAGCTCTCTCCATAAGCTTGCTTTACCCCAATAGCCTGCATATGTGATGAACTCTTCTAGCGCAGGATGAATTTTTCCATCACCGTTGTTATATCCATAGCTGCTTTCATCTTTTTTAGAGTACCTTTTCTTTTCATAATCAGGAAGAGTGAGCTTTAAAAGACTAAAAGTATTTTTGCCAGTTATGCTAATATTTTTTTGTCTTAATTCATTGCACTTTTTTGCAGCTTCAAGGCCTGTGATTCCAACTACCGCAGATAGAGTTTCTGCTGTATCTGCAGCAACTCCTGCATTTATAAAATCATTTTTAGCTTTGTCTTTTTCCGAACTACCATATCGAGCTCCAATATCAAGGCCGAATCCTATAGTTACTCCTGATTTTTTTCCTATATCTCCTATGGTCAGAGATTGACCGTTTCCTGGAGTTGGAAATTTGGAGGACATGGGTAAAATCTTATTATCAGGATCGCCAACCGGTTTTTGGGTGGTCAGATAGACATTGTCAGGAAAATGAGGTTTGCGAGCATCATTGTCTTTAGTGAAGTCTGCCTCCATCAGCATTTGAGCAAAGCCTTTGGATAAATTCAGATCTTTGTCATTGTTGGACTTGGCGCTTTCTTCTTTTTTGTTTGAGACCGTATTTTCTTGTTCCTCGGTATTTTTTTTCTGTTGGACAGTGGTTGTCGTATTATTTGCGCTTAAGTTGTTGTACGACAAACTTTTGTTTTCGCGCATTAAACCTTGATATCCCATGAGTTAAGCGTTTGAAAAAATACATGCAGGCACTTGTGCCGTTGGTTTAAAAATAGATTTATTTTGATAGTTTTACTTTGTCATCAACTTTAGGCATCTCGACATCCGCTGAGGCTCGTTCTCCAAATCCGCAAGGCCAAGCTTTAGATTTTTGAATAATTTTTAGATTTTTATCTTTGAATTCAAAAACGAGATGACATTCTTCATCTGTAAAATCTTTTGCTCGGAACTCATAAATATTATCCCCAATAGGTTCTATAGTTTCGTTGCTTAAAGAGGCAACAAAGCCAACACCGCCGACCACTTCAAAAGAGATAACCAGCTTATCATCTTCTCCTTTTTTGACAGTCGCAAAACTTTCATAATATCTAGTTTGAGGGATTGAGTGCAGATTACTGGTTATTCCTCCTCTAATAAACTTTTCTTCATAGACATATGTGCCTGTTGGGTCGGAAGACAGCTTTTGTTTTAACTCTTCGTCTGATGGGTATGCGTCCAAATCACCTTTGATGGGAGTTAAATCAATGAAATAATTTCTTTTGCCTACCCACTTGCCTTTCCAATGATCTCCTCGTTTAGTAATATAGAATTCACCTGTTACTTTGTCATTGTAGCGTTCTACTATTGTAATGATGCCTTCGTTAAACACGCTACCTTTTAGATCTATGTAGTTTTGCTTTCCTTTGTAGTGATACCTTCCTGATATTTGATCATAATTTTGCTCTAGCTCCATTTCAATTGGGTACTTGCCGATGGTTCCTTCCAGAATTATTTTTTCTTGGGCTATAGAAGGGATGATCAAGAGGATATTATATAAAAATAATATAATAATAGTTTTCATGTTTGTGAGCTATTATAATTTATTGTTCTGTTTGCTTGTTGTTTCCCAATGTATAGGGATTAAAAAATATTGGGTTAAAATTACAAAATAAAATATTAAAATTTAAATTTTTACATTTTAGTTGTTAACATGAATATGCTTATTTAATTTTGTGAACATTAAATATGATCATATTGAATATTCTGTTTATTCTATGTTCAATTGTTTGAATAATTATATTTATAATTTTTATGGATATTGATAGGGATTTTCTTGCTTTGGAGTTGAATTGGCTGGAAGAGGTAATAGCAGAAAGGTTGACTGATAAGCCTATAAGCTTGGATAGTTATGTGAAGGATTTGAGTTCGGGAAAGTCATATTATACAAAATTGGCGATGTCATATGGATATCAAGAAAGATTGATTTTGATATTGGCATTGGCTCCATATATCAGGCCTACTGCATTGAATCTTTTGCAGTCAGAGGAAAATTCAGGAAAAAATATTGGCGGGATAAAATATAGCTCTTTTTCATCTTCGGTTTTTATTCCAACGGTCGAAACAGCCTTGTTTCTGCTTCAGAAAGAGGAACATCCTGAAAATACCACTGCGATGAAGACGTTTGTGTCTTCGAGATTGTCAGGGCTTGAGTATTTTCATGCGGATGCTATATTGTTAAGAAGCAATATTCTGGACTTGCAAAGGCCGGATGAGAATTTGCCTTATACATCGACCTCTTTGAGATTGGTTGAAAATGTGCTTCATCAAATCCTTTGGAACAAGCCTTATGTGCCTGCGATGAGCAGCTCATTTCCAGCTGAGAAGATCACTACCGAGCAAGAGTGGTCGGATATGGTGGTGAATAGGAAGACAGAGAACCAGCTGAACGAGATTTTAAGTTGGGTGAAGCAGCGCAATGCGATGAAGAGTATTCCTGCCGTAGCTCGAAAAGTATTGCCGGGCTACAGAACGTTGTTTTATGGGCCTTCAGGCACAGGAAAGACTTTGGCGGCGACATTGATCGGCAAGCTGACGGGTTTGGAAGTTTATCGCATAGATTTGTCCAAGTTGGTGTCCAAGTATATTGGCGAGACTGAGAAGAATCTGAAGCAAGTGTTTGACATTGCCGAGCAACACGATTGGATATTGTTTTTTGATGAGGGAGACGCTATCTTCGGCAAGCGCAGCGAGACCAGCAGCAGCAATGATCGCTATGCGAACCAAGAGGTTTCTTATTTGCTTCAAAGAGTTGAAAGGTTTCCGGGCACTGTGATTGTCGCGACGAATTTCAAGACGAATCTCGACAAGGCATTTTTGCGAAGATTTCAGACGATTGTTCATTTTCCTGCTCCAAATGAAGATACGCGCAAGATGCTTTGGGAGAAGGTGTTCAATGATGAAGTACCGAAGGAAAACGACTTTGATTTCAGTTTCTTTGCGAAGAATTTCGAGCTAACGGGCGCCAATATCATCAATGTATTGCAACAAGCGGTTGTGTTGGGTTTTGAGGAAAATGGCGGAACAATCGGCAAGCCTCAGCTAACCAGAGCCTTGACCCGTGAATTAAGCAAGCTTGATAAGTTGGATATGAAAACCGAGCGCAAGCTGATCTTTGAGCATGAGGAGTGTTGTTGATGTTGGTATTATAAGAGGAGTCCTTTTTTGTTATAGCTAATAAAAACCTTTGGAAAAGGTTTTATTAGCTATGGTTTAATATATTATTATAATAGTTTCTATATTTTAGAAGTTATCATAATGATAGTTCTGGGTCATAAATAATTTTTATTTCTTTTTACGAAAATATTCTTGAGCCATTACTCTTGGAATATCCCCCTCTTTATTTTTTATTTTATCAATATAGTACCAGTCACCATTATTATTCATTTTATAAATTTCTACCCAAGTATTTTGTTGTGGTTCATAGTACTTGATACTATCCATCTCGTATTTTGGGCCAATTAGATCAGAAGATTTAGTATAAAAAAAATAACCATCGTTCAACATTGTATAATCTAGTGTTTCGTAAAACTTTTTAAAGTATTTCTTTGCTTCATCTTGATTAATTATTTCTTTTTTAGGTACAAAAATAAACATTGCTTCTCCTTTAAAGCCGTGTTGTTCATTAGATATATTGCTAAAAGATTGAAATTTATCAGGTATTATAAACTCTTTTCTAATTCCATAATTTTTGTCAATAAATTTCACTAATTCTTTTATTTCAGGAGGAGAGTATGATGTTTTTTCTGATTTACATCCTGTATAAATCATCAATACAACTAAACTTAATAGTAATCTTGTCATTATTATTTTGCTTTAGTTTTAATTATCCATACCACACCAATCTCTCTCAAATCATTTAGAATAGTTGATTATCCATCATTTCTTCCGACCATGATCTGTCTACTTTTTTTCCATCGAGAGTAAAATCTTCTTGATAATCTATGATTTCAAATACTCCATCGGGATTAATCTTAAAGGTTAAGCTTGAATTTCCTTGCCAATTAGCAAAACCATTCAAGTCTCTAGTTACAACAAACGTATTTTCTGACAATTCAATTATGTTTAATTTATTATCCCCAACTACGCCGCCAATGCTGTAAACTACTTCTGATATTATACCTTTTTTTGGTATATATGAGGTAAGTGCTGAGCTCCATGCATAATCACCATCATCATACACCATTGCTATTAAATATACGGAGTCATTTACCATCGTATATGATTGTAAATAGGTGGGGTAATAATTAACGGTATACTCTCCTTCATACTGACTTGCTGTAGTACTTTCCGTTGCTGTAAAATTTCGGAAAGAAGTAGAATAGAAGTCCCTATCTATGGGGAATTCATACCATCGATTATCTTTTAAGGGGAATTGAAACAATTTCTTGAGCAATGAATCTTCTAAAGCATGATCAATATTATAATCACTATAATTTGGTTGTTTGATTATTTCATTCAAACTAACTCTATCCACCCCCTCTAAGAAAGAAGGAAACTTACGTTCTTTATGAGGTTTATCTTTTTCACCTTTACAAGAAAAAAAGCAAATGATTAAAAGTAAATATAATATTCTATTTTTCATATATTTAATTGTTTTGTCTTACCTGTGCTACACTATAATTTTTTGATTTCACACTAAAATCATCACCCAATAGTAATAAATTATTTGAACTGGCTCCCTCACTTACATTTAAATTACCTGGATCAAAATATCGATAGTAAACTTTATTATTTTTTATAACTTTTCCAATAATTACAATGTAATGTTCTGTTGTGTGATCTGAGTTATATTTTGATACAATTTTTTTCTTATCCACTCCTATAAATATAGGTTTTCCATTCTTTAATTGATTATCAATGTACTTAACTCCTAGTTCTGTTTGTTTTTTCAAGGTCACTGGATTTTTTTCTCTATTGTACTGTGCCATTGTAGGAAGTCTATCCGCTGGAGCATTAAATATAGTTCCTCCTTTTTGTTTAACCATAGCTTGAGCAGTATCCCAGCAACAAATAAAATTCCCTTTATTTTTATAAGCTTTTTGAGATTCTTTAATGCCTTGTGTAACAGAAAAAGTTTTGGTTTTCTTTTCAATAATCTCTCTGAGGCCTTGTCCTGTATTCTGAACTGTTATCTCTTTCCCTGATGTTAATTTGACCTTTTTCACTTCAAAATCAGTATCAATTGTTTCTATTGTTTTTTCTATATCAGATTCAGAGTATATTTTATCTTTATGTTTGTAATTTTTTCCATTTCTAAATTGACTTATCCATTCACTATCTTCTAATACAGGATCAATACCTTTCGTCTTATCAATTTCATAATCAGAGTATTCTTCAATCAACGTAAGTCGTTTATTTATCCATTTATTAGTTCCTTTTCCTGAAGAAATTTTACCATCTTTGCCCAAGCCTCTACCATATTTATGAAGGTGTTCAATTGCCTTAATAGTCTCTTTAATATCTTTATCTAATATTTTATCTAAACTTTCATCAATAGTTTCTTTATTATCACTTGTTAGATAACCTAAACCAACCAGAGTATTTTGAACTTCAATGACATCTTCAGGTTTATTATCGCCTTTTCTTCCGACTGATCCAGAAATAACTAAGCTTTTTAGCTTAGTTTCTTTTGTAGTACTTTTTGAGCTCACTTTTGCTTCTTTGGTTTTAGGACTTTCTTTTAATATTTTCTCCTCACTTTTTGAATTTAATTTCAACCTTCCCATCTGCTTTTCATCACTCTTGTCAGTCACACCCCAATCCATACACTCATAGAGGTAATCTTTTAAAGATTGCTTAGTAGATTTTAATTGAGCATCTGTACAGTTTTTAGTTAAATGATAAGCAATGTCATCGGTATTCTGATTGACTAAACCAGAAGCTTTTTTAATTATTTTTTCTACAAAGTCAGGATTATGAACAGTATACTTGACTAGTCTTTTTCCTAAGTCTTCATAGTCAGTACTGTTAATGAAAGTTCCTAAAACCTCAGATTTATCAATAAATTGCTCCAGAGAAGCTTCATCTGTTTTTTGAGCTTTAATAGCTTCAATCTGCTCTTCTGCTTTTTTCTTGTCGGCTGCTGTTTTTACTTCTTTAGCTTTAGCCTCGTTTTCAGCTTCTTTTTTAGCTTTTGTTGCTGCGGCTTGTTTTTTTCTTCTTGCTTCAATAGCAGGATATTCTTTGATTTTTTGAGCGGCTAACTCTGGAGTCATAGAGATCAAGCTTTTCTCCATTGTTCCATCATTACCGACAACTTGATCTTGCTTGCTATAATGAAGTACTTTTGTCTGATAGGCTTTGATGGCCGCTCTGGTTTTTGGAATGGAAGCTGAGCTGATATTTTTTTCACCGGAAGCTTTTTCTGCATTGTAGTCAGCTTCTGAAAGTATTTTGAATTCCAAAAGCTTGTTTTGTACCCATAATACATCTTTAACTCGATTTCCTGCTTTTGAAGTTACATCTCCAACACTGGCACTGATACCTTCTTCTGTTGTCGTGGTGGTATTCTCTACTTCCTTAACTATTTTTTTGATAACCTTCTCATTTATATTCGCTGTCTCAGGTGTTGTTTCCGCGATTGTCTTATTGACACTTTCTGTTGCTAATGTTTTGACTATGTTTTCTTCAGAACCTTGAGCACCTTTTTTAGAAGGGGGCTTGGATGCATTGAGCATGTCTGCGCCTCTGGATTTTTCTTTACCAATCTTCATTTGCTTTTCACCCTCAGCAGTGAAGATAGTGATCGTATCTGAAGTAGATGATTCTGATGGAGTGGTACTTTTGGCAACTGGCTCTGCTTCGACTGACTTGTTAGCTATCTGCAGTGTTTTTTCTCCATCTTTGGTATATATTGTTATTGTATTAGGAATAGTCGGGAGCTCAACACCTTGTAGTTTGGGTCTAGCTATTTCTGTTACTTTTTGTTTAGCCCTTTGCTCCATAGGCTTGTACTGATAGCGGTACTTTTTCAATACTCTGATAGACCCTTGATTTGGATCTATAGTTGTGTATGTCTGGCCTCTTTCTGCCAACATAAATGCGTGAAGAGCTTGCTCTGTTTTTGCATCATAGACTCCAATATTAATATCCTCCAACTTTTCGAAGTATTTGCCACTGTTATAAAGCAACTGTTGGATCACTTTGACGTCCTTGGGCAGGTTAGGAGCTCCCTCACCGACAGACTTATCTATGATGTCTTTGCGGGATGTTTTATCAGCTTGATGGTCAAGCCTTTTAGCTTTTGTTTTATAGCCCGCATTCAGCTTCTTTATACTTTTGACATAATCAATATCATCAACGTCTTTTTGCTCTTTTTTTATAGATGACTTATAATTTCCCATATCTTTATACCCGGAAGATTTTTCTTTCATATCCTTGATAAAGTCTAAAGTTGTATTCTCTTTTTCGAGCATTTCCAAAGATTTCACTTCATCACTGATATTAATTTCTCCTTCTGAACGGATTACATCTACAAGCGTATCAACTGTGTCAAGTAATTTCAAACAAGGTCTGGCCTTCCAATCATCTTCTTCTATGTATGTGTTTATAATTTGTGTTAGATTTTTCTTAGCAGTTTCAAATTGCTCCAAATGATTGTCACTACTTTGTCCAGCCTCTACAAGTGTTTTCCATAATTTTACATTTCCCCAATATGCAGCATAACTTATGAATTCTTCTAAGGCAGGGTGTATTTTTCCATCACCTTTTTTATAATTATATTTTGAATTCGAATATGTTTTCTTTTCATAATCAGGCAATGCAACTTTGAGTAAGGAAAAACATTGTTTAGCTGTTAAACTAATTTTGGGCTTAATTTTATTACACATTTTAGCAGCTTCTAGCCCAGTTAATCCTGCTACTTTAGCTAGTTCTTCAGCATCTTTCTCACTTATACCTGCATTGATAAAGTCTTTCTTAGCTTTATCAGAACCATTTGAGCCAGAGTATCTTGTACCAAGATCGATACCAAAGCCAATAGTCACTCCAGATTTACTTCCTACAGCGTCAATTTTTAATTCTTGATTGCTTTTGGGTGTAGGAAAAGGCTTAGACATTGATAGTCTTTTTTTTGTAACAGAGCCATCTTTATTTTTGGTAATCAAATTTGTGTTTGCAGGAAAATGGGGCTGTCGTGCATCATTATTTTTTGAAAAGTCCGCTTCCATCATCATCTGCACAAATCCTCTGGATAGATTAAGGTCCTCTTGATGAATACCTTTATTTTCATTATCTAATGTCTCATCCTTTGTTACATCTTCATGCTTTTGATTAAGATTAGCTAAAGCCCTCTTATTAAAGTTATCCTGTTGTGAATTGACTTGATTACTATTTTGTGAGTTTTGATATTTTTGTTTTGGTTGTCTCATTTTACCAATAAAAAAGTGTAAATGTCATTAAATAATCATTATGACTTTGGCATATTTTGGTTCTTTAGTTAGAGATATAGCCAAACTTATTGCTTTATACTCCAATGATTTTCATTCCATATAAACTTTGGAGTATTTTCTTGAATCTCATATAAAAAATCTATATCAAAATTAGGATTTACTTGTTCCAGACTCGTATCACTATCTTCAAAATCTCTAAAATCAGTTAATTTTGCTACTATTTCATGATTACTTTTCTTTACTTGATATTCTATAAAAAAATAATCTGATATATATTTGATATCTTCTTGAGTATAGTTTTTATCGATAAAAAAATTATTCAATGTCAATTTATCCTTATTCAGCCATTTGAGGGTATCACTATTTTCGATTTTAAAAATGGCAATTTCATTAGAGTATTTTAAATCATACTCATCTTCATTTATGTGAATTAGAACAATTAAATCTTCTTTATTTAATAATTCAACAATGTTATTAATCTGTGCACTATAACGTCCTTCAGCATAAACCATACGTATTTCATCTTTTGTTATCGAGATTTGAGGATCATTGTAAAATACATCTCCAACTGAATAATAATATTTCCCTTTACAGTCTTTATTAATTTCCTCACCATTATCTGGATCAATTTTGACTAAAGGAAAATGGTTATTAAATATATCTTTATAACAATTTTCTCCTATCAACAAATTATTATACCATACCACATCTTTTTCTTGAGCCTGCAAACCCTCGAAAGAAAAAAATAAAAGAAAAGACAATACTAATACTCCTAATACTCTCAATTTACAATTCATTCTATTAAGCCTTGATTTGATAAAAATATAACAATACTATTTAGCTCATAACTAAACTTTAATTATCTAAAATATTATTTAGTTATAAAAATAAATAAATTTAACACATTTAAATGTTGAATATAAACTTAAAATATTAAATATTTACTCAACAAACATTACAAATAAATATATTTTATTAAAATTTAAATATCATATTCATTTTATCAAATGATATTAAAATACATTAACACACATGGAGCATAACTTTATAGACATCGAATTATCTTGGTTGGAGAGTTGTATCACAAAAAAGATTAATAAAGACCTTTCAAAGAATATAGATTCGACGATTTCTAAGCAAAATGATATAGTTATAGATTCATATTATAGTCAACTAGCTTCAAAGTTATCAAAGTCAGAAAGGCTCATATTAATTTTAGCGTTGGCTCAGTATATTGCTCCCAAAAAGCTGTTAGCTCTAATGACAGCTAAAGAAGAAGATCTCACTATAGGCGGACTTACACTTCAAAACTCATATAGCGGATTTATCCCAACCATAGACACAGCATTATATCTATTAACAAACGACAAGTATTCGATCGTTAACCGTTTGTCTTCATTAAACCTCTTCGACTCCGAGTCAACACTCATCCGAGAAAATATTATTCAGCTGGAAAAGCAAGATTCATGGACGCCTTTTACAGCATCTGTACTCACGATTAATCCCTATGTGCTTCATCAAATTCTTTGGAACAAGCCTTATGTGCCTGCGATGAGCAGCTCATTTCCAGCTGAGAAGATCACTACTGAGCAAGAGTGGTCGGATATGGTGGTGAATAGAAAGACTGAGAAACAGCTGGAAGAAATATTGAGTTGGGTAAAGCAACGCAATGCGATGAAGAGTATTCCTGCCGTAGCTCGAAAAGTATTGCCGGGCTACAGAACGTTGTTTTATGGGCCTTCAGGCACAGGAAAGACTTTGGCGGCGACATTGATCGGCAAGCTGACGGGCTTGGAAGTTTATCGCATAGATTTGTCCAAGTTGGTGTCCAAGTATATTGGCGAGACTGAGAAGAACTTGAAGCAAGTATTTGACATTGCCGAGCAACACGATTGGATATTGTTTTTTGATGAGGGAGATGCTATCTTCGGCAAGCGCAGCGAGACCAGCAGCAGCAATGATCGCTATGCGAACCAAGAGGTTTCTTATTTGCTTCAAAGAGTTGAAAGGTTTCCGGGCACAGTGATTGTAGCGACGAACTTCAAGACGAATCTCGACAAGGCATTTTTGCGAAGGTTTCAGACGATTGTTCATTTTCCTGCTCCAAATGAAGATACGCGCAAGATGCTTTGGGAGAAGGTGTTCAATGATGAAGTGCCGAAGGAAAACGACTTTGATTTCAGTTTTTTTGCGAAGAATTTCGAGCTAACGGGCGCCAATATCATCAATGTATTGCAACAAGCGGTTGTATTGGGTTTTGAGGAAAATGGCGGAACAATCGGCAAGCCTCAACTGACCAGAGCCTTGACCCGTGAATTAAGCAAGCTGGATAAGTTGGATATGAAGACTGAACGCAAGCTGATCTTTGAGCATGAGGAGTGTTGTTGATAAAAGCCCAAAGGCGACAATTATTGTCGCCCTAGAGAGTTTTCAAACAAGAACTCGGTAAGTTCTTCCGATAATTTTTTGAATTTCTTTGTAGCGCTGCCTTTGTCGTGCAGTTCTGTTTTCCAGTCGATGTATTTCTCCTCAAAATGTATCATGTCATCCAGTTCAAGCCAATGAATATGCGGCATAACATATGCAGGAAGTTCTTCTTGCACGAGTGCGGCGAACATATTTCTAAATTCATTTTTAGAGAATCTGTGAGTCCAAGCTGGCAGAACTAGGCTAATTCTGAAGTTGTAGAATTCTTCAGGCACTCTATTGGCTTCTTTGTGATTTTGAATGAAGAAACCGATTTTTCTATCATAATCAACAATTACAACCTCATTGGAAAGGAAATGGAACAAGTTTTCCTTCAAGTCATAAGTCTCTTCTACAGAATTGTATTTTTCAATACTGTGGAATTTGACATTTAGTTTTTTGGAGTTGAAAGTTATCTCCAGAGACTTGTCTTCCAAGCTTTCAATCTCATAATAGTCAGGATTCTTAAGCTCCTCTTCCAGCTCTTTTACGATTTTATTTCGTTCCTTAAAACTGAAGCATTTGTCAGAGTATAGTACTTTGTTATAATTCTGATCCAGTATATAGATTCCGAATTTTGTGTCTTCGTTTTTAGGTCTCAATAATATGTGCTCTAGCAGATGCATGCCTTCGCAGTGCACATTGAATTTGGTGAAGAACTTAGTAAGCTCGTTTACAGCCGTATTGGTTGTCTTTTCAGTATCGAATTCTCCGATATCCCACCATTCGTTTTCATTGCCTTGATATACGACTTTGTATTTCTTGTCTTCCGTTTTTCCAATCATATAATTGTCCAAAGACAGGCCGTTGACAAGCGCTTGAATCGGAGCTTTTTTGTCCTTGAAGAAAGAGAATTTATTCAGAAGATCCGTAGCGCTATCTCCGTTTTCCAAAGGCTCGATATCAATATTGTCGATATAATCAAACGACCTGTCGATCATATCCATTTTGTATATTTCAGACTCATCCGCGCTAAGTTCGATGATATCAATTTCATTGAAGCTTTTCGTAAAGCACTTTTTGTCGTCAAATCCTGCTTCTTGATTCAATGAAAGAAGACTTTGCAACTTCAGTTCAAAGATTGATATAGGGAATTTCTTCTTGTGCGTATAGTTGAAAGCCAATGATTTGTTGCTTTGCAAGTATTGAATATTGGTAAGCAACTCCGCCTTGTTCTTAATTATATTTTTAGCTAATTCTTCTTCATTGAAATAATTGAATTGCGTTAAAATATTGAAAGACTGTTCTTCACCATATACACCCAATAGGAAGTCCAATAATCTATTTTTTCGATCAATATAATTGTCCAATAGATTATTAATGTCCTTCAGGCCTTTAGCGTAATTCTTATGTATTGGTTGTCCACCAAGCATCTCGTGGTATACTTTTTCATCAGTATCTTCTGTATTAACCACTTGATCCAAGTTAGGAACATTGGTTAGTTCTTGATAAAAGTACGATTGCTGCTCTTTGTCGTCAAATGAGAATAGCTTCTTGACACTGCCTAGTTGACTTAGGAAATTAGCCATTATTTGCTCGTAAAGAACAAGGTATGCTTTAAGTTGCTTGGCTTTCCCTTGAGAAGCCAAGTCTTTTGGATAAGTAGGTCCTTCGTGGCTTATACCGTATAGCGATGGAAAATCTTCTTGGATCGAGTGGTATTTGTCTATATTCTTAAGATCCTTGCTGGAAGATATGCCTTCGCTTGATTCGGTGCTTTTTATATTCCTTTTATAGATGGATTTGAACTCATTAAGCTGCCTTTCGATATTGGCTATTTTCAAGTTGTCCTGAGGCATGCCTTCTTTTGACAACTGAACATTGTGCTTTTCGAAAGTTAGCTCTTGCACTTCATCATTGATCAGCGTGAGTTTTTTGTTTTTCGGTATGGGAACTTGAGTTTCGTGCTTTTTACCTTCGGTTTCTATGTTGAGGTTTTTAACGCCTGTGATTCCATCAATTTGCATGATGATTTTGATAAGATCGGAGATGATGATCTTAGTGGTCTTGGGTTGTAGTTCCTCATCTTTTATAAATCCGTTGGCAAGCAATGGCCCCTCATATATTTGCTCTTCAGAATATCCTTCTTCCAATAACTCCTGCTTGGAGTAGATTTTTACTACCGGGTTCAAAGATTGCTCAATTTCGAAAAGAAGACGGGCGAAGATTTCTTCAGGGTCGGCATTATGGCTGATTTCCACATCAGCATGCAATGTGGCAGGAATGACATCGATTACGTTCAAGTCTTCAATGTCTTCGCAAAGATTCCTGTTTTCATGGAATATAGCTTCGATTTTGTCAACGATTTCCTTTTTGCTAGTTTCATCTTTGATGTTGGAATCAATATCCACCATCAACTGATAAATACCGTTGAAAAGGGAATTTTTCTCGCTGATTGGCTCTAGCCATACATTGTTCACCTCGAATACTTCATCAAATATCTTTTTTCTGATGTCATTGAGAGTTACCGGATTGGATGAAAACACTTCTTCCGGCTTTAAGAATAGGTTGAGATAATTGTTTTGATCATGAAGGTGATCATTGATATCAAAACGCGTTCTGTAGGTAAGATCGGTAATAGCAAAGCAAAGCTGCTCGAGTATGGTTACTCCAGGGTCATGAATATTATAGTCTGTCCATTTGCTTCCTGACAATTGCTGAAGATAGGCGATTCCTCTGGAGTAGAGAAAACGAGCGTCTATTCCGAGATTGTTATTTTTGAAATTTTCTTCCGTTTCTTCAAATAATGGAGTTTCCATAGGTGTTCGTCTTAGTCTTGCTTTGTGATAATCTTAAGTTGAAAATTGGCGTTTTGATATTTAATATCAATTTTAATTACCGTTCACGTCGTAGCTGATGCTATTTAAAATGCTCTCTTCCGGCTGGCTAGTTTGCTCATTCGCTTGTTCGTTTAGCTTGCCGATTAATTCATAAACCTCTTCAAAAGGAAGCTTGCCCAATGCTTTGAATATTGTATTAGCTTCGTCTATGCTTACGTTAAGTGTTATGTTTTTCATTAGATTCAGTGTTATGTATGTTATTGATTTAGCGAATTGTTCATGAACTCATCATCCCAAAGTCTTGAAACATGGAAGTGCACGAAGTATTCTCCATCGTAGTCTGTTTTTGTTCTCATCTCAAGGGAGAAATCGTACGTTGTACCCTTGAATCTAAGATCGATTTTATTTCTTCTGCTTCCATAATATGCCTGCCTTACGTCAATCTTGTGCTTGGATTTTCCGTAGGTTGAAATGGCGAATGCATGCAATAAAGCGTATTTACCAGTCTTCTTCTTTCCGACGCCGGCTACAATTTCAAATGCATGGCAGCCATTGAGGTTTTCAATGATTGGGTGCCATTTGCCGTTTGCCGGGATAGAGCTTTTGATTAAAGTTCCTATTCTTCCTTCTTGTCCGATAAGGCCTTTCACATCCAGCTCATGCTTGGGATATGGATTCTTGATACCGACAAATCCATTTTGCTGCATGGAAATCACAGGCAAGCTTTGAAAGTTATTGATATGCAAAGAGCTGTTTGACAAATCTGTGCCAATGCTCCATGCGGGATTCTTGTCTTCAATACTTCTGTAAAAGCTGATAAGTTTTGCTGACGCTCCAACAGGAGATAGCATCAGGCCGTTTTCATAGCTTTTGGATAAACCATCATCGACTTTGTTGCTCATGGAGTCTATCAAGTCGTTGAAATGCTTTTCCGAAGGCAATTGGCCTTTTTTGAAGTAAGTTTTAAGCGTATTTCTATTTTGTAAACCCATAGTTTTTTCGTTTCAATAAGCTTTAGTCAATGATAAAATCTTGACCTAGCTCTAAATCAGTGATACCTGCTTGATCTATGCCCTTGTCCGATCTGTCGTTCAGTACTTCAATCTGGTGATTTTGAGCAGGAACTAATGCCGCCCAAGGTTGCGTAGCTGTCAATATATCTGAATTTTCGCTTTTTCTTGCAGTGTCTATCAAGACGTGATCTCCGTTAAGGCCTTTTGCCGTTTGGATCATGGAGAATTTAGTGATGAATTCAACATATTCTAATGATTTGATAAAGCTGACAATATCGGATACATTTATAGAGCCGCCAAGTTCCACATACGTTCCCTTATTGTTTCCAAGAATGAAGCTATTGATGTCTTCTTTTACTTTTTGAAGATAGAAACCATAATTGTAGCTATGTTTGAACTTGATCGCGCATATTACCTTGACTCTTTCATAAGCTGGATTTCTTGTTTCCACCTTGATGAAAGGAGATACAATATTCTTGATGTGCGATTTTATATTGTAAAGCGTTTCGCTGTTGACCATTGGCTCAGCGCTATTCAATGCTTTTGTTGATTTAGGACTTACCACAAGCAATGTATTCCCTGATTTTCCATACCTGCTGTTGATATTAGGCAAGCATGTGACTTTTTCGATTTCTGGGAATTTATCTAAAATCAATCGCTCAAAGTCCCAAGGAGATACCGCTCTTGCTCTATGCCTTAGTCTTTCAGAGACTCTGGTGTAGAATTGGGTTTCATTTTCTTTTGAGATTCCCCCATCAGAATCAAGAGGTTGCTCCACTTTCTGGACGCCGATAATATTGTTGGTGGAGCGTTTGATGCTTCCCTCAGGCAATATTTGGTTTGGATGCAGATCGCTAAGCGTCTCGGGCTTCAATATCGTTGCTGTTACAACTTGCGTCGTTATGTCAATAAGATGCGATGTTACATGTATGTTGTTTTGAACAGAAGCTCTGATCCAGAATAGTTCAGGATCCAATAGGTCGTTGCCATTGCTGATTTCATAAGGCAGTTCAATGATTGTCACGCCTGTTTTTAAGAAACCGTTGGTTGTATCCATCAAGATCTTGGCAGACGAGATTCTTCCCCACTTATTATTATGTAGATATTCCCATTTGATTTCCGGAGGATTATCTTCGGAAGAAGCACTTGACTCATCCTGCATATTGAATAGTATGCTGACGGTTTGCATTGGTTTTACTCCCAACAGTCCCAACATCAACGCGCCTTCATATTCAAATGAAGGAATGATTTTTATTTCTTGTCTTTCGGTTGTAGGGAAGACTTTTTGATGTCCATCAGGCAGTATATGGAATACTTCACCTATTTGGCCCAGACTTTCAATACTGCTGGAGTGATTGTCCAGAGGAATTACTGTTTCCGCGATATAATCTATGGAAATAGCTTTAAGCTCTGGCGTAATAGGCTCTTTTGGCAGTTCCTTATTGTTATTGAGCTTCAAGATATTCGTCTTGGCATTGTGCATGCTCACTTCAGATAACAATGAAGGATAAATATCATGGCCAAATCCATGCTGCGGACCTGAAAGCTCTATTTTGATGAATCCATTTTGAGTTAAATGATCGTAATGGACATCTTTGTAAATATTTTTGAAGTCTGGAATAAACTTGAGCTGTCCGACATTTATGTCTCCTAGGATAGTATGCTTGGACAAATATCCTTTTTGCTCGGGATCTTCCTCATCTCCGGTATTTTTTGTTCTGAAAAGCTTGAACTCCTGAGGTACATCTGGTTGCCATTGTCCATGCTCCAAATTGGAAACATTGATTTCAAAAGAAGTATTGTCAATGTCAAGTTCATAATCTTTGTAGGCTTCGTAAAGGCCTCCCGCGTTTTCAGTGAGATTATACCACTCCATATTTATTTTTAGCTCTTTGAGCTTTTTCATAAATACTTCGCCGCTGCCCAAAAGCAGATAACTTCCTTTTACCGGCTTAGGGCCAAAAGGAAGAAATGGAGAACTCTGGCTAACCTCTCCCAAGTTGTTGTAAAGCCTGATATTCTTAATGCCTGTAGAGGTGGTATTAATGTAAATATTATTTAGCTGAAGCTTGTTCAGGAATGAATACCCATATCTGTAGGCATTTTCATTAAGATGAAGAATCAATGAAGGGTGGGCGGTTTTTATTGGCGCTCCATCCATTTTATGAATTTCGGGGTCAAAGTTGACAATTTTGCCATCGTTCTCTTCCATGACGAAAGCGATATTGATAGTAGACGCTTTCACATCTCTGCTGACAGCAAAGTTTGGAATAATTTTCCAACCTTCTTCTCCAGTGATCTGAAGTTTGAAAAGGTCATTAAGCACCTTGGCTAGATTCTCCTCAGTCTCGTCGTTGTTGTCGGCTTCGGAGTATCTTATCATTTTGTCAAAGTGCTTGTAGCTCTCTTTTTCTATTTCAAAACGAATTTGCACGTTTCTTTTTCCTTCATTAAGAAAAAGAGCAGGGCTGGAAACAATGAAGCCAAGAGAAGCTTTATCCATCGCTTGGTCTTGTTCGCCCTTATATTCTTGTCTTTCGCCAAACGGAGGGTAAGCGACTTTTTGAATATTCGAACTTTCATCTTTTTTATCCTCTTTGACAGGAATCTCATGCTTGAAAATGTTGGAAATCATTTTCTTAGCATTTCCTTGATCATTTAATGTATGATCGGATAAGTAATAAGAAAGCGCTTTTTTTATTTTTATGTTATTTAGAACTATTGGATAGTCGACTTTATATTCTATCGGTTCGCCAGAATCATTTTGGCCAGCAGAAAACAACTGGTCTTCATTGATTTTGGCGAAATTTGCATCCTTGTTAAGAATGAAATTCAAGAATACTTGGTCTTTGATTTCTTTGCGTGGAACCATTTTTAATATAGTTCCGAAATAGTAATCCAAGTACCTTTTTGTAAAGTTGTTCAGCGAGTTTTGAGGATAACCATATAGCTGAACAAATGTCAATAACAATGCGATATGAGGTTGATGATTATTCTTATGGAAGGATTCTTCCATGTATTTATACGCATTGTTTTTGATGTTGATAATGACTTCGTATACGGATTGAAATATTCTTTGGATAACAGGACTAAGATCTGAAATGCTTTCAACATTTTTTAGTTCTTCGTCATTCGTGTCATATACGATATCCCAAATATTTCTTCTGAAATCTTTAAATTGTTTATCCGAGTCAATGTCGTCAAGCCATTTTTTCTCCAAAGAGATATCAATCACTCTTTTAAAGCGCTCCAAGGAATAGGCTAGCTTGCTATTGATGGCGGCAATCAAATCTTTTCGAATCATAGATTCAACGAATTGCGACTGCTCAATTTCGTTGAGTTGCATCAACCAGCTATTGAAGTTGCTCAATACACCAGTTAGCTCCTTTATGGATTTTTTAAGATATACCTTTTTTTTAGGTTCTCTTTTGAATTTGGTTATTTTCTTCAAATGAGAGAGGAAAAGCTCCTCTTTGCCCATGAGGTCATAATATGAAATAGCCGCCAAAACCATCATTTCATCTTTAAGCAAGAATGAAAGATCACCCACAGCTTTGTCATCGGCATTGTGGAATTTGAGTAGTTTCGACAGTCCTTGAATGTAAACCAGCATATCTCCTAAATCTCTTTCATCTATTTGAGCATAGTCGAAATCAGTGGAGGATATTTGCCTTTTTTCTCTGAGAACTCCTTCCCTTTTATAAAAAGATATTTCTTGATTCATTTTCGTCGGTGTAAAATTAGGCCATCAGCAAAACTAGTTGCGGAGCTACGCCCCTTATATTTCATTTCTAATTGATTCCACATAATATGGAAATACTAGATTATCTTTTTGATTGCTCATGAGCACAGTATATTCAAGGCTAATGAGCAATGTTCCTTCAAGAACTCCTTTGGTATTGAAGTTTACTTCATCCAACTCAATACGAGATTCAAATCGCTTGACAGCTTTTTTGATCTTTTGGCGAATTTGTTCGAGAAGTGGACCATTAATGTTCCTGAAGTTGAATTCCCTCAAATTGCAACCGTATTCCGTGAAAATCACTCTCTCACCCGGTTTAGTATTTAGCAATATATGAAGACTTTCTTTTATATCTGTTAGATGCTTGGAGAGAATTGGAGTTCCTTGCTCTTCATCAAAAGCTGGAGGGAATTTCCATCCAACACCTAAAAAGTTAAATTCATTTTCCATATTGTAGACTTGTTTACTCAGTGAAAATGCTTAATAAATAGTATAAGCAAGAAAAATCAACCGCCTATCATAACAGTCGGCTCTCCCAAAACAATGCTTCCGCCATGAGCTGTGGTATCTCCTAATCTCGCGGCTGGCATACCACTGACCATTACTGTCGCTGATCCCTTGACAATTGAGTCCGGAGGACCAGAGCAAACACACATATCTCCGACTTTCGCCGCAGGCTTGCCGCCTATCAGCACTGTTGGAGCACCTGGGCCACTAATAGGTCCGCCCACATGCGGTACCACTCCCGTTACCATAGGGCATACATGATTATCTGTTAGTCTTGCTGCTGGAGGCATATATTTGTTTGTTTGTAGTTTGAAAATTAGTTGATCATTACCATTCCGCCTTTTATCACTGTTTGCGCGGAGCCTTTCACTTCGCACATTGCTCCTTCTGCCGCGAATTTAGTGCTGCCTTTTGCTTGAACATTCATTCCCTCAGCTATGAGGTCGGCGGAACTTTTGATATTTATTTTTCCAGTAGAGTTGAGTGTTGTGGCGCCTTTTACCTTAATATTGAGATCCTTGCAGCTCTCAATGGCAATGCCATCTTTACTCATCACTATTTTATTTTTATTTTGATCGGTAAGCGAAATGGTTTTCTCAGTATCATTAAGCATTACCATGTTTTTTTCAGGAGTATTGATGATGATTGCATTGTTTTCCTCGTCAAACTGAAGTGTTAATTTGGTTTTTGTCACTATAGCTTTTTGGAAATTATCTTCAGTTAATGGAAAAGGAGGCGCTGTTTTTGGGTTGTGCACACTTCCCAATATTACTGGATTTCTTGGATCTTGATTAAGAAACCCTACAATTACTTCATCATTTACTTCAGGGATAAAAAAGCTTCCCGCTTCTTTGTGCGCGTAAAAAGTTGCAAGCCTGGCCCAAACGCCAATATTGTCTTCTTGAAGTGTTGGAATAGCTACTCTGACTTTGAAAAGTCCAGTAGGGTCATTCGCAAGCTCTTTTACAACACCGCTGGTGAGTCCTGAAATTGTAGGAAGCAATCCAGACCCGGGAGCTGTTAAGGCTTCTTCTTTAGGAGGCGTCACGCCGATTTCTATAGTTGTTGTCCATTTGCCTGAGGACAAGCTATGTTCGACACTTCCCGCAAGCGCTTTGCCGTCAATTTTCGCGCTGATGCCTTTAATCTCGAATATGTCTCCAGGCAATAAATCTGAGGTCCCAAAGCACTCAACTGTTCCGCGTATTTTTGAAGCAATCGCTTGCTGATGAATGGATGTAGCCCATTTATCCAGTTCCGACTGATCCATTATAGATGCGCTTTGCAAATTGAATTCTTTTAGCTTTAGCACTCCCGCTAATTTTTTGGAATCCATGTCGCCAATACTATTCTCTTTGGTTCCGGAAGATTTTCCTTCTAAAATAGCTTGTCCTGAGGCATCCCATGCAAAAGCTGACATTTTATCAACTTGATGTATTGCATTTTGCTTAGTATTGATGCGAATAAGGCTATCTATATAGGTCAATGTACATTTTGCTGAGCCTGTTAATTCCAATGGTTTTACATTCACTTCACCATCGCTTACGAATGCGTACATGTTATTTGCTCTAGCTCTTTGCAGTAAAAAAGTCCAGTCAGATGAATAATGCTGAATCAATTCTTGATGTTTGACGCTAGTGGATTCAACTTTGCCTTTAAGTCCATTGTCTTTGATGATTTTTGACAATGCGTCACTGTCTTTGCTTTCAGAGAACGTTTTGTTTTTTGGAGATATAGTCAGTTTGATAGATTCATCTCTGCAAATGACAGATATTTCAGTTTTTAGTTTATTGATACTATGGTCGACTCCTGTGATTATGCCTTTGAATACTGGTTTTAAAGTTTCCTCGTATCCAAGTTCAATTTCTACTTTTGAACCAGGTTGCAAAGACTTCATCGAACTGCTTAGCATTCCATCTTTTTCCGCGGAGTAGATATCCGCGAAAACTACTTTGGCGATCGGAACTTTGTTGATCGCTTTGATGGTATTTACCTTTCTTAAAGCTAAATCCGTAATTTCTTTCCCCTCTATTTTGACCTTGCAAACTGGGTTCTCTTTTGCTTCGATGATGGATGCCATATGTTTGTATCAGTTTTGTCGTGTTAAATTTAGTTTGGCTTTATGACATTGTTCAATTTTTTAGCGGAATTGATTACTCCATCCACATTCAGTCGTTTAGCATTTTTTACCACATTATTGATATTCAGCTTTGCGCTGGCAAGATCTTTTGACGCATCTTTTACTTTATCCACGATGCTGCTGACTTCGTTTATATTTTTTGGAAATTTTAGCTTATCGCCTGGATTAATGTCTCTAATACTTGTTAGGTTGTTTACTTCCGCTACTTTAACAACATCTCCTGCACTGCCATAGATGCTTTGGCACAGGTTGGGTAGCGTATCCCCTGACTTTACTATTGTTTCAGTGAAACTGACCGCTGCTGTTAATGCTGCGATAGCTGCTCCAACTTTGCCTGGCTCATTTGAGGCAAACTCCGAGCCCATGTTGGAGTTGGTTAGATCTTTATGAGTTTTGAATTTTAGAGCTACTTCGGCCCTTAGAGGCTTTCCTTCACTGCTAAACATTTTATAGCTGATATTGAAGGAGTTTGTTACCGCGCTTGTGAGTAAGTCAGACCCTCCTATAGAGATAGTCAATGTATTGGGAAGCAAGGCTTCTTTGGCAGTGTCTTCAGTAAAAAGCGTTTCACGTAGTTCTTTAATCATCAAATAAACGGACTTCGCTGATCCGCTTAGAGAAGGTACGGCATTAGTAGAATCCAACATTAAAGAAAAGCTGAGCTCTCTTGATTGTTTTTTTAGGTTCTGAATATTAGTGTTTTGTTCAGAAGCAGAATCGTTGGACTCATAGCTTAGCGTTAGTGAATCATCAATAGTATTTGGATTCAGCATGGCTGTAAAGCTACCACCTGTATCGCTGGTGATTTCCAGTTTCTTTATATTTGAACTACTTAATAAACTCATAACTCATATTATATCAATCCTCTAACATCTCCATTTTTTCAAGCACTCTTAAAGTGCACTCTTCAATGATTTCTTCAAGATTCAAGTTGCTTTCAAGAGTTTCAACTTTTTTATCCTCAAGAGTAACATTTACGGTTAATTCTTTAATGACTATTGCCATATTATTATATTAAACAATCATCAATTCGAATCTATGATACGCTAATTCGATTTCTTCCACAGCGATTTCGTTGTTTTTAGCGTTGATTCCAGATACTTTCCATGATACTGGATATGCATGCATGAAGGCCCATGTTTTGATTGGAATGCCATTTGGACTAAGCATGGAAACCACAACATGTTGTCTTGAGATCTGTTCCCAATCTTCTTGAAGCGTATCTTCGCACCAATAAGTAAGTGAGGAGTTTGAGTTCATCAAACCCCTCATTAATTTCAAGTTACCGTACTTCGTGGTTTCAGGTAGTCGGTAATGGTAGTTGTTTTCTCCTCCAGCCTTGTAGTCCAAAGTTGTCATCGAAACATCCACGCCAGAGATTTCAGCAAAGCTGTTGTCATCTCCACCGACTGCCATCATTGCCGTTTTCATGTTCATTCCAATAGGCTGAACCAAGGTCACGGTAAAGTGGAATCCTGGAATCAATTCACTTCTTAATGAATCATCCATTTATAATTATCCCATTATTTGTGTAACACCTTCATGCTGAACTTCCAAAGTCTCAACAGCCACTTCGTTAGCGTCAGACTTAAGGTCAGTAGATTGAATTTTCGACGGGAATGCGTTGATAACTTCCCAAGTCACTACTACATTGCCTTCCTCATCCAAAAGGTTGATAGTAAGAGTTTCTCTTCTGTCCACATTAGTTTGAACGTCAGCCCACCAATCCCAGAAGATGCTGTCTCCTCTGAACATACCTTTCTTCAAGGTGATAGTTTCGTACTTTTTCAAACCTGGGATTTTCTGCATAGTATAAGCAGGATCGTTTCCAGCTCTGTACTCAATGAATTGAGTTTCCATGCTAAGACCGCTAACTTCTTGGAAGCCAACGCCTTCAACACCAGCCCAACTTACAGTAAAATGAAACTTAGGTATTGGCCAATTTTCTGATGCCATAGCTAATATATGTTTTTGATGTTAATACTAATTGTTAATAAATTTTTAGATGACCGATATCATGCGGCTATTAAGATTCCTGAAGCTTTTGCTGGAATGTCAATACGATGAATTCGGCTGGTCTACTGATCGCAACTTTAACCGTTACTTTCATGATACCTTCCAAGATATCGTTAGGAGTCATTGTGCTGCCCAAACCAACTTCTACTTGGTAAGCGTCGTTAGGATTAGCTCCTACCAAACCACCAGCTTTCCATAGATCATTCAAGAATGAGTTGATCATACTTTTCACTAGTACCCAAGTGTTGGATGTGTTAGGAGAGTAAACATATGATTTAGAAGCATACTTGATCGATTGCTCGATGTAAAGCAATGTTCTTCTAACGTTGATATATCTCCAGTCGTTGCTGTTGCCGTCAAGAGTACGAGCACCCCAAACGATAGTACCTTCACCAATGAATGCGCGCAAAGCGTTAACCGACTTACCGCTTACTGTAACGTTAAGGTCTTCTTGATCATCATTAGTCAACTTAACAGAAGGACCTACGATTGAGCTAAAGCTTACGTTGGCAGGAGCTTGCCATACACCAACATTTGAGTCAACTGAAGCATAGATACCAGCCATACCAGCAGAAGGCGGCAGCAAGTTAAGCTTGTCTTTGATTTTCTTTACTAGGTTTTTAAAAGCAGGGCTGTTAGTCGTAAGAGTTTGAACCAATTGCTCTTCGTCTGTACCTTCAGCTCCGATTTTTGCAACCTCAGCTTGAATCTCGCTGATTTTTCTTTGGTTTCCTGCTCCAAGGAAAGCAGCTTCCTTGTTAAGGATTTCTTTTAGTTGTTGTAGGTCTTTGATGTTGTCGAAACCGATTTCGTCAGACTCAACTACTGTACCTGCAACCCATGGATAGTAAGCAGCTCCAAAGTTCAAGAAGTTAGTACCGATTCCAGCACGGAATTTAGTCACTACATCATTAGCATCCTCAGTTCTTTTCAAGAAACCATTGTGCACGTCAAGAATAGAGAATCTGTTTTTCTCTTTTCCACCGCAGTGCATCAACATAGCTTGCTGTACAGCGTAGCATTCAGCTTCTTCTAGCATCACTGCTTCAGGAACAACCAATAAAGTTGGCTCTTCTTCGCCGATCAAACTGTTGATTCCTTGCTCTAGCTCTTTTTTCTTGATTTGAGCAGGAACTTTAACTTCTACAGTTTTCTTTTGAGGTTGGCCACCAGCTTTCGCGTCTTTAGCATCTTTACCTCCAGCGTTGTTAGCAGGCTTTCCACCTTCTTGCACTTCTTTAGTAGTAGTCTTGTAGAAAGCTCCAACACTGACGATGTAGCAATCTTTACCTCCATTGGAGAAGAACATACGCAAGCTATCGTACATCAAGAAACGCTGAGTAGTTGACATGTTCAATATGAACTTCGAGCTGTCTACCTCGAAATCGAATGAACCGTCAGCATTAGTCGACTCAACAACTTCAAAAGTGTTAAGAGGACCGCCTCCGAAGATTTCAGTGTATTCTCTAAGCGAGCTAACTTTGATTGGCTCGTTGACCAAAGTTTGGCCATTTCTCATCGATTTTTCGGTATAGCCTATAAACGCTGGAATAGCTGTAGGTATACCAACCACAGAGTTTGAAAAAGCGGCTTTCTCTTCTACATAAACCCCTGGTGTAGCTAAGTTTTGTGCCATAAAAATTGTACTGTTTTAGATTGGTTATATAATTACAATTATTTCTGATACTGCTTGGCCTTGCTCGAATGTCAATTGCTTAGCAGAAGGAAGAGGCAAGGCGTTGAAAAGGCAACCGCTATTGTCCGCTTCATTGTTGATAAGCTTAAATTGAAAGCTCGAGCTGTCCGCGAATGGAATTTGTTCATTCGACTCGAAGGCCATATGCTTGAATTTAATTTGTTGATTAAAGTAATCTTCTTTTTTTTCGAAATTGACAGATTCATCTTCCAACTTGATGGAAAGGTCGTCGAAATTGGAGTTCTTCATTACTATTACATATCTCCAGATTGATTTTCTACTTTTGAAGTTTACGTTATATATTTTTGGTTCTGCAGACTTGTCAAGAATATCGTTGATTTGATCTTGGAGGTCTTTAATGAAAATCTCCATTACCAAAAAAGGCTTGATTGTGCCTGCTATCGATTCGCAATAAAAAAAGCTGTCTACAGTCTGCCCATTATCCTTGATTTCATACTTACCGCTTCCGTATGGGGAAAGGTTTATAATCGTATTTCCTTCGCTAACCGTTTTTTCCCAAGATTGCTCTCCTCCTCCGTTTTTTACAATATCCACACTGTAAGGAGAGTCCTTGAGCTGAAGCTTGCAAGAACTTTTAATTTCAATTTTATGACTATCAGTGACATCGATTGAAGAGGCATTCTCGCTTGAACAATACATAGACGGAAGTCCCTTGTTCATATCAATATCTGTATAGTTGTAGAAATATGGATCTTTGTTATAAGCGAGTATGATAAGCTTTGACATTCCAAACCGCTTTAACCTTTGAACCATAACTTCCTTATTGGCATTGTCCATTAAGAATTCAAGGCCATTTTTGGTCTTATGAACTGATAGACCGAGTTTTTGGCAAATGAACTCACTCTCTTTGGCTAAGGTCAAATTGACATTATCCGGACTTCTGTCGCTAAAGAAGTCGTGGGCCATATTGACACCGAAGATTTGGTTATATTTAAAACTAAGATGTATCATGATTCAAGAAGATTGCTAGCCATACCTCCGATTTTGCTGACAGGAACAATCTCATCAGCCGCGAAGCTTACAGTTCTTACTTTGAATAATAGCGAAGGATAGTATTTTCCACCATTTAGCCCCCAGATATTCGATAACTTTAGGAAATCGATATTATGATATTCAAATGATACCTTATGGAGAACCTTATCCAAATTGGGGTGTGTTTGATGCGAAAAAACAGGGTTGGCTTGAAAAAACTCAAGCACGCCTGAAAGATGTTCTACGCTTTCCAAATAGTTTTCAGTTCCTTCATAACAAGCTGAAAACATGATATAAACATTGAAATTTAATTTTCTAACAAGAGCTTGTCTCATGTTAACAGTACTTGATGGCGCTGTGAATTCTTGTTCCAGATGGACTATGTTCGCCACGATTTTATTTTCGTCGCTTTCAAGCACCGGCTCGCCTTTCCTGTCGACTATGCTCGAACATATAACAGCGTCTTCGGTAAGACCGAACCTGTTATTGAGATAGTCGTTGATCTCTCCTTGTGTAAATTCAAGTACCTGTCTAAGCATAAGATTTATTTTAAAAAAATCATTATTCAGTTTCGATAAAAAGATATGTTAAGGGAGATCTCGCTCTCTAACAAATCTATAGCCGATGATCAACAGCAAAATCATACCGAGCACTATTCCTCCAATAAGGTATAGTGTCTTGGTCACATCTAAATAATCCATATTCAGCAATAAGAGAATTGCCATAATAATGAATAATGTGATCGTAATGCCTTTGAATGAAAAGTTTATGAATTTTCCGAATCGATGGCCCCAAATTAATAACATACTTAGCCCCATTAAGCTAAATCCAAATACACTTGCCGTTAAGAAGAATAGAGGTCTTGGATTTGTCAGCAAGCTCTTTGGATTTCGAATAACCATTAAAGCAAAGTAATAAATCCTAGATCGAATTCTTCCTAGCATGGATAAGGCTACCGCTTTCTTCTCTTCTTCTTTCACCGCGAATTTTTCAGCCAATAATTTCCATAGTTCATCGTGGCCATTATCGTATCCCAGCGCCCAGATACCAATCCCTCCTATTTCTTTTTGCTTGATCCAATCATATTTAAAGGCTAAAGCCGCACTGTCTTCATACCATACTTGGTGATATTCATTATTAGGACCTCTGAAAGCATGAAAACGGCTTTTACTTACTTCTTCAACACAACAACTTTCAGTGCCAAACTTTCTTTTCAACTCCCTGTAGGTAGGGTTTTTGACAAATCGTTCCACTTTTGATGGGAATTGAAGATCGCTTGTGATCCACTCCGACCCATAATATGGCAATCCCATTAGAAGCTTTTTAGGCACGATTCCCTTAGAAAGAAATTCGTCCACTGAAGTGTTTAGATTGAATGGCCACCAAGTGTTTCCACTTTCAATTGGCGAAACAGGCCCTGCAACTCCACTTGTGCTTCCATGGTATTCATAACCCATGATAATGAAAAGGTCAATATATTCATTTAGCCTTTTCACATCGAAAACATGGTGTTGATCTACCGCAGGCAGAGCAACCGTAACCGAAAAATCTTTATTTAATTTCTTAATACTTGTGCTTAAGTCAATTAAGAAATTAGTCAGTCTTCTTGAATCTTGCGAGCCTATCCCTTCAAAGTCAATGTTTACGCCATCGGCTTCTTTGAGCATGATTAGAGAGCCAATTTGACTGATGAATCTTTTTTGGGCTTTTATATTTTTTAGAAACAAGTGATTGTCTTTCTTGCCAAAAAGTGTCGCGCTCAATAATACTTTAGTACCGTACATGTGGGCAGAGTCGACAAGGTTTGTTTCTTCCCAGTCATGAATAGACTTGTAATCTCCATTATGTGGATTGACCTCATATGAAAAGTATGCAACAGTAGATAATAAGCTGAAGTTGTAGCTTTTGTAAGCCGATCCCATCCAGTATGGATGCCAACCGAATACTCTAAAATTACTGTCTAGTTCATGAAGCTTTTTATAAGCATTGATTTCTGTTATCGCATTTTGTTCGTCCCAAGCGAATTCGCCTTTCAACCTTTTGTACTTTTTTGGAGTATTTTGTTTTATTTCTTGATTTCTGTTGATAAAAGCCGATGTATCTTCCATGACCGCCAGTGACTTGGCGTCAGTA
Source organism: Aureibacter tunicatorum (assembly GCF_036492635.1). Taxonomy (GTDB): domain Bacteria; phylum Bacteroidota; class Bacteroidia; order Cytophagales; family Cyclobacteriaceae; genus Aureibacter; species Aureibacter tunicatorum. Next base: position 4,716,304 of record NZ_AP025305.1, on the reverse strand, counting down.
TTTTCAAAAATCGAATCTTCTCGGATATATTCTTGCAATATACTATCCTTTTGTGCTAACTCTTGGCTCAAGCTATCTTTAGCTTTCACTGCTTCAGCCTTGATTTGCGTCAAAGAGTCTGTTAGCACTTTATTTTGATTCTTGGAGTCTACTATCTCATTGAGTTTCCTTACAATTTGCGAAGGCTCTTTTCCTTCATTATTAGCATTTTGCCCAATTGCTCCGAAAGGGTTGGCTAATAAAAGTGCGAAAAAAAGTGCAAAAACGCCTGAAAACTTACATGCGTCAAAATGTTTCGCTTTTTGAAAATATGAGATGAAAATTTTTCTCACAATATAGTTTTGTCTAGTAAGTGTCAATTTTTTAGTTGTTGTCGCAGTTTTTGTGTGCATTGTTGGGTCGCAAAGGACCTTGATGAAGCTGTTATTGCTTTCAAATTTCAAGCGCACTTAATTTTTTGCTATGCATAAATTTATTACAAATGCCATAATATTTGCAAGTTTAAATTTGAGCATTTTATTACAGGGGGTTTTATTGTTGATAAAAAAATAAAATATTTTGTTTTATTTATTTTCGTTACATTAGTCAATCGTACGGGTATGATATGCTTAAAGTAAAAAAACAAGACATGGCAAAGCGAATAGTTTACATGATTTATATGACTTTGATAGTTCTGTTATTGCCTCTGTTTGAGGTTAATGCTGGTCGTGCTAATGGCGGCGAGGACCAAGCAGATGTAAAGCAAGTTTTCAATTCTTATCAAGCTAGTTACATCGGTAAAACATCCAATGGCAATGATTATGAGGTCTATGCCTTAAAGCATAGGAAAGAGTGGTATTTTGCTATTGTTGATGGTGGAAGCATGTCTATACTAAGAGGAGATCACAAGTCGGATAATTTAGTTGAAGTTTCCGAATTATTCGAAGATATGCTGTTTAGAGCTATAGCTTTGGAGCAGGTTAAGAAAAAATCCAAGAGCAAGAATTATTTTGGGATGGATTTAGGCTGTTATTATAAGCTAACATCCAATGGAAAGGAAGTAAAAGAAGTCGCAAGATACTTAGAAACAGGTGAGAAGATGCCTACGATGGCAGGCAAGCTTATCGCTTTGATGATCACGCCAGTGACGGTATGGTTTGAGGACAAGGCAGCTCCTGCTACGGAGATTGCTGGTAAAGCCCAAGAACAGTTTGACGCGGCGGCTGAAACGGCGGCTACGGTGCAAGAGTAAGTTTTTTAAGGTTTATGGTTTCACATTTAATTTCAGAAAATATGCAAGTCAAGGACTACAGAAATATTCTATTACAATGGTGTCGAATTGTGACGTTTGTGTTTTTTCAATGTTGTATCCTATCAGCTTTGGCTGGAGGAAACTCAAATGATAATGACCCTGTGCCTCCCCCTATTATATTAAAAGTGGGTGATTTTAATAATGATGGTGATTTTGATTTATATACTACAGAGTCTTCTGTTACTGGGTATGAGTTATACGATAATAATGATAACAAGGTAGAATATGTTTTAGGAAACAATGGAAATTCCTTATCTGTCATTATTGAAGGGGAGAATTATAATAAATTCTCAATAGAGCCAAATAGCGCACTGCCTGCCGATCAGTTTGTTAATGAAGGGAATTATTTTCAGAATGGCAATCAGGTTATTTATTTGGTTAATGACACAGAAGCCCCTGTAGTTGAAACTATTTATTATGATGATACTGAAATAACCTCGCCAGCATCGGTCTCTGTGGTAAACAATCAAGCCATATTCAATATTAAATTTGACGAACCAGTAAAAGGCAGTGTATACAACGATTTTAATATCAATAATGGAGGTCAAATTGAATCCGTAAAGATAAAAGTAGGGAATGATTATAATGTAGTCAATAGTCAAAATAAGAATGACTATAAAGATAATTATTATTCAGAATTCCAATTAACGATTGACTTCACACAAAATGCTAGCTTTGATATATCTGTGGCGAGTGACCAATTGAAAGATCAGTTTAATAATAAAAACGATTCGGATTTTACTTTGTTTTCAGTTACTGTAACGGATTATGATGATGCAGCACCAGTCTTGCAACAAGCGCAGTTGGGTGAAGCTATTATCACTTTGGGAAATACGTATAATTTAAATTTGATTAATAATAAGGCGATTTTTTACTTCACATTTGACGAGCCTGTTAAGGGAGATGTCTATAATGATTTTGAAGTTGATAATGGAGGAAGTATTAATGAAGTATCAGTAAAGGTTGATAATGATTATACTCCAGTTACTAATCAAAATAAAGATTCCTTTGAAGATAATTATTATTCGGAGTTTAAGATTGAGGTGGATTTTACCAAAGCAGATGCTTTTGCTCTTTCTGTTAAAAACGAGAAGCTAATAGATCAATATGGCAATAAGAATGATGCTGATTATATTCTGTTAAATGTTGATGTAGCAAATTATGATGCTGATTCTCCTAGTTTGGATGATATGAGCCAAGCCTTTTCTTATCAGAATGGCGTAATGAATAGCACTACTGTTAAATTCATTTTTTCTGAAGAGATGAATTCATCTACCTTAGGTAATATAGAATTTGATGTAGACGGGAGTAAATATAGTAGCGATTCATGGACATATGGAAATGATAATGATGGAAATACTTTTGATTATGACTATACGATAACTCATGCAGGAGCTTACACAGGAAATATTGGTTATGTTATCAAAAGTGGCACTGAAGTTACTGATTTAGCGGGAAATGCTATTTCTTCCTTAGGGTCAACAACATTGTATTACGATAATGTAGCTCCTGTATTGCAATCTATTGAATCAGATTATGATGTAGCTAGCGCTACAGGAACATTTATTTTAACTTTTTCTGAAGAAGTCCATTTCCCTAATGATGTTTTCAGTATTTCTCCCTTGGATGGAATTTTAGTAACTGGACCTGAAAAAATTGATAATGTAAATAAGTATAAATATACACTTACCTCTGGTACGTTTTCAGGGAGCCAGTTGGTTGATTTGTCTTACGCGGTTGATAAAAGTCTATCGGATATTAAGGATTATGTGAATAGTGAAGGGGCTAATGGTGCGGTGGAAGGAAATAATATTGTTAAGCAAATGTCATTAAGGTTCGATAATGAAAGACCGACATTGGAATCAATTGAACATAATTATTCAAGTGCCAGTAAGGAATCCACTATTACTTTGATCTTTTCTGAGGAGATGGATTTGCAATCTGTAATTAATGGCTTTAATATATCTGATTTAACAGATTTATCAAAGGCATCTCCATCTCAAGGAGTTGAAGATAATGGCAGGTACAATTATACATTTACAATATCTCAAGACAATCAAGGAGATGAAATAAGCAGGTTGTTGGCTGTTGCCGAAGTAGGGAATGGGGCAAAAATTCTGGATGTTGAAGGTAATGAGTTTGAATTGAAAGATGGGTTTCAATACCCTAACAACATAGTTTTTGATAGTCAAAGACCAAATTTGGCTCAAACAGCAGGTAAAAGCTTAAGCTATGTTAATACCAACTTGTCTCGAGAGGTGATAATTCCTGTAAGTTTTGGTGAGAATGTGAACAATATAAATGCTGCGGATTTTAGTGTTAATAACGGATTGACAATTGAAAATGTAGAGAAGAATAATGAGATTGGAAGTTCGGATGGCGATTATTTTGTAACCGTTAAAATGAATTCATATTTTGAAGGGGTATTTAATTTATCATTGGATAACAGTCATAATATACAAGATGATCAAGGGAATTTGGCTCAGGGTCAAATAAACAATATACCTTTTGATAATCAGGGGCCAAGTATTACAACTGCAGGTTATAATGTAAATGGAGATAAGCTTGTAATTACTATAAATTTTAATGAAACTGTTGCCAGCTTTGGTTTGGATGATATAGTGTTAAGGGATGGTAATGATAATCCAGTGACTGTATTCAGTAAATCAGGGCTTGACCTTTCAAATAACCCTGTAGTTACATTTGAGTTGTCTGTGATTGATGGGAAAGAGTACAATGGAGGAGATCTACAAATCTTGATAGTGCAAAATAGCATGAAAGATGATGAAGGAAACTTTAATGAAGATATATCTTATACGATAAACAACATAAACTTTGAAACTGTCAACCCTTCAATTGAAAGTTATACTGTTCATGATATTGTGCCTAATACGGATCAGCCAGGAAGTTCAAGTTTTACGATTGTGTTTTCCGAATCAGTTAAGGGGCTGAGTGTTGATGATTTTAGTTATAATAACACTGATCTTAATCTTGCTATAGATGTCAATAATGAAAACACTTTGGTTAATGAGGTTAAAGTGACTCTAAGCCCTAAAGTTAATACTGAGAAGATATATGAAATATCATTTAACAATAGTCACAATATAGTAGATGATCAAGGAAATGCATTGGAGGTACCTGTACAGTCGGTAATTTATCCATTTGATATACTTGTTGATAATTTTACACAAGCACCTGATGGTGTGAGTTTGGAATATATCGGAACATCAACGAGCTTGCCGTTCAGCTTCAATAATGATAATAAGTATTATACGAATAATGATTTTGATATCACTCTGAATTTTGAAGAAGAAATCATAAACGCTGATTTTCCATCTGGATTATCTCCAGAATTAGGGGGAAGTAATGTTGTGATTTCTAATTCCAGTAAAAGAGTTAAATATGAAGTTGATGCTTTAGTAGACGGAGAAAAAAGCTTCACATTAAGTAGAGAAGATCTAAAAGATAGTATTGGTAACTGGCTAGCAAGTCCGATTACATACACTATAGTCTTAGATAAGACTTCTCCGACTCTTGATGTTGATAATATGAGTGTGAGTGGAGATATCAAAGGACCTAGAATAATTAGCAATATTGATTTTAGCGAAGTTTTAGCAAATACACCAAATACCAATGACTTTACTTTAGTTGATGAAAATGATCAGACGATATATTTGGCTAAAAGTTATGATACTCAAAATAAGACATTGACAGTATCAGAGGGAAATGGTGTCGAGTTTGAAGGCAAACTTCGACTTAAATTGGTGTCTAATAATGACTTGGAAGATTTTTCGGGAAATACATCTGAAAATGAACAAGAAAATGGCACAGATAAATATTTTGAGTTTGATTTTGATAACAAAGTGCCAGAATTTTCGATTTCGGATTTCACAATAATACCTTCTGAGGATCAAACTAGTGGAAGTTATAGATTTACTGTGACTTTGGATGACCTTAGTTTGGTTGGATATACTTTTAGTTATAAAATTACTCACTCTGAAACTAGTGAAATACTAGTTCAAGAGATTACTGGAAATTTTGATGAGACACCTAAACAGTTTGAGGGAGTAATAGATGAATTAAAGAGCGGACTTATCAGGTTAGAGTTTACACTTGTTGACCAAAATAATAATTCGGAAACCAAAACCTCAAGTGATAAAAATATAGAATTTTCTTTAGGGATTAAGGAGCATGAGAATTGGGAAGCTCGAAGCCGAGATATTTATTTTTGCTCAGGTGATAATCAGCTAACTCTAGTTGCAAGAGCTAGCGGGGCTGAAGATGGCGATTACACATATAAGTGGAAAATTGATAATAATAATGAAGAAGTAACTAAGGATAGTCTATTTGTTGTTGATAGTGATGCTAGCAGGATACTTATAAGTGTGTTTTCTGGAACATCGCAACTTCTTTCTGAAAGTTATACTTTAATTTCTGTAGATCCCCCAACATTTAACTTTAAACAACTAGAACCATTAGAGTTGAATTGTGGTACTAGCAGGTCAATTACGATCAATCCAGAATTGAATTTTTCGGAAAAATATAGCTGGATTTGGGAGGATCAAAACGGTGTTCCGATTGAAGGCTCAGATACTCAAACAAATTTAGTTGTTGAAGAATTGACTGATAATGTTGATAAAATAGACATATTTACGATTAAAGCCCAAAATTTATCGTATAGTTCATGTGTTGGTGAGTTAGAGGTAGAAGTGAAAAAAAATACTATTATTCCAAATGACCCTTTATTGGATGCTGGTTCGGTTTCTCTAACTTGTGAAAATCAATCATCAATATTGCAAGTAAGCAATATACAAAGTGATGTTTCTTATAAATGGATGAAGGGCGAGGAAGAGCAAGCTATTAGCAAAGGTTCTTTTGAGGTGACTGAAGATGGCGAATACTCAGTTATCGCTATTGACGATGTCAGTTTTTGCGAGAGCAAAAATATTGCTTCTACAAATATATCTTCAGACAATACCTTGCCTGAAGAGGTTACTTTTGAGGAAGGAAAAGGTGATTTTATTAATAAATATTGTCAGGGAAATGAAATTGTAGGGATCTCTCCTAATATAGTAGAAGGACACTCATACACTTGGTATTCTGATAAAAATGGCACTACAATTAATGATCAGTCTTCTTTAGGTATAGCTGATATTGCGGAATTGCTCAATGAAGATAATTTGGAAGTGGTTTATGATAAACCAACATCCTCACCAGTAAATATATACATCCAAGCGACTAGAGATGCAAATGGTTGTAAATCAGATTATTTGTCTGTTCAGTTGACGGTCTCTGAAAAAGATAGCATTTCAATAAGCGATGTTATTTTTAGTCCAGATTACATTTGTGCTTATGGGGAAGAAATAAAATTGGAATTTAATCATGAATTTGAATCTATTGTTTTTGAAGATGCAACTAACCCTAATGATAAAAAAGAGTTAATCTCAGAGGGCATATTTGGAAATAGATTAACCTACACAATTGAGGAAGGGTCAGTTGTTGAGGTTAATAGTATTGATAGGAATGGTTGTTCTTATTATCCTTTTCAAGTACTATCGCCAACAGTAGGAGAAGAAGCTATTTCGGTTGAAGGCGAATATATAACAATTCCATTTAGTCCGGCTTCAGAATCTAATGCACTATCAGACAACTTTTTCGAAGAGTTATTTAACGATACAGGAAGAGGTATAGAGCTTTTTAAGGATAGTTATGTTAGCAACATGCTTATTTGGGTAAATGAGAGTTATAGGAGCAATGAATATGATATAGACTTTAGTAAGACTCAGGGAGTTTCTTTTAATGAAGGCATCCAAGAGTTTGAAATGCCTAAGACAGTTGACTTTTCTTCGGAGTCTACGTTTACTTTTGATTTCACACTTACGCAAACTAGTGGAGATAAACAATGTGAGTTTGATTTTAGCATTGATAAAAATATTGTTAATGGTGTTGGCTCAGATAGCGTGTTTAATTTTGAAGATCATGCAAGTGAAAAATTGGAGTTAAAGGAATTTCTTCTTTGTATTCCAACTTCCGAGGTATTAAGGTTATCACCTGTTGGTGACTCAGACTTTACTAATTTTGAAATTGAAGTAAATAACGAGCTTTTGACATCATCTCAATTGCAGGAATATATAAATGATAATTTGGCAGATGGTGAGCCTTCATATACTGTGAATGCCGTGGATTTGCGAAAAGATAAATTCATAAGGGATTTGGATTTTATTGTTTCAGCAACTAAGAATGAAATTATAGATAATAATCCAGTAGAAATAGCTTATTCTTTTAAGGTTAATAAATCATTTGCTGAAATTCAATATCCTGAATTGAGCCCATCAGTGATTCAAGATTCATATTGTAGAGGGATTGATGCTCAAATTGATTTAACAGATCTTGGTTTAATGACAGATGAAAAGTACTCATACTTTGATGATGGGACTGAAATTCTTTTCTATAAGAATGATGATTCTAATCAAGAAGTGGATTGGCTGAGTTCAGATGATCATGTTACGATAAACACGAATATATCAGAATCGAATCAGGATATTACCCTGGATTATTTATTTAAAGCAATTGATCCGCAAGGATGTCGACTAGAAATGCTTAATAGTGTTCAAATAAATAAAATTCCTGAGACACCTAATTTCATAGGTCAGTTTGCTCATTGTACAGGCAATGAAGATGCCTATTTTGAAATAGAAAATCCTCAGACTGTTGACCAAACAACTTATAATTGGTATAAGATTTCGGATCTTAATGACCAAGGCATTGAATTAGCAGTAAATAGGGTGAATTATACGCTGCCAGGCATACACTTGTTAGAGACTGGAGATTATTTTATAAAAGTAAGAGCGGAAAGATTGGGTTGCTATGACAGTGTTTCAAATCAGATTGTTTTAGTTAAAAGACCAGAACTGCTAGTAAACCTTGAAGATGCAGACCCTACTGACGATATTCAAATTTGTTTTGACAATATCAATAATCATGAAATTACTTTTGGGTTAAAAAATGAATCTGAGACGCTATCGTTGAACGCTGATTTAGTTGATATAACTGGGAATCATTTGGGACAAGATTATGCAAGCTTAATTCAGAAGTCGATTGATGGAATATTGCTTTACCCGACTATTCATGTTGATAATATCATATTTGGCTTTACTCATAGTTATAGTTTGCCTGGTTATGAAGGTATTGAATCTGAAAAAGGTTGTTTAATTGAAGGTGAGTTGCCTTTTACTGTATTGCCGGCTATTGAGGCTGAAATTGATGACTTGATTGCGGATGGTTATTGCCAGAATACAGATGTGGAATTGAAGTTGAAGACTTTGGCAAAATATCAAGGAGCAACAAGCTATTCTTTTGTCGCTGAGAAAGATTCGTTTAATATTAGAAACAATGCTGGTGATATAGAGACTGTGCCAGTAATTGACAATAAGTTTATATATGACTCTCCTAGCTCGGGTACATTTAAAGTGCTTTATGGCTTGGTGGATAAATATGGATGTAATTTTTCGGATTCTACAGATTTGATTATAAATCCTCTACCGAATCCGTCATTCGGAATTACGGATGGATTTTGCGAAGGCGAATTTGCTAATTTCGCTTTGACAGGAATTTCCAATGAAGTTGAGCCATTTAGTTACGTTTTGAATTTTGGAGACTTGAATCTTGAAAAGTTTGAGAACCAATCTAAGGATTCTAATATAATTGGGGTCTCGAATACTGAAGGCACTTATGCTAATCCATTGCATTTATACCGTTTTGATGGAAATAAGGTAAAGGAGTTTTCTAATATATCTTTAAGTGTTACTAATCAATTCGGATGTGTTGCTGACTCTACTTTGGAAAAACAAGTATTTAAAGCATTTCCTACCGCTACTATTTCTCATATGGGAACAGTGGAAGGTATGGAATCATACTTATCAGATGATGTGGTGGAGTCAATTAAGGTAAATTGGGAATGGAGAGTTGACGACGATCTTATTTCCAATAATCAAATTACTTCATTGTCTACAATAGCTTTGAATGGTATTAGCGCAGGTGTTCATAATGTAGATTTGAAAGTAAGTACTGAAGGTCCCGAATGTGTAAGCTATTTTGATAAGAAAATTGCGTTTTATCCTGTTAAATCTCCTACGGATGATGTTGCCTATATTGAAGATTTTGAGACTTCATCTGCTGAGGACTGGATAAATAGCGGAGATTTAGGCTTGAATGATAGCTCAAGTTGGAAATTAGGCTTGCCTGAAGGAGTGGATACTCTAAGGTTTGCTAATTCAGGAAACAATGCTTGGTCAACTTCTGATGGAGCAAAAGTTGCAAATAACATTTCGTATAATGAAAGTGAGAGCTCTTCCGTTTCGTCTCCTTGGTTTGATTTGTGCGAGATTACACAGCCAATGTTAGCGATAAGAGTTTGGACAGACTTGGCTAAAGATTTGGAAGGAGCTGTACTGCAATATCGATATGCTCAGGAAGAAAGCTCTTGGCTTGTGCTGGGAGATGTTGGCACGGGTGTGAACTGGTATAACTCTACAGGTATTGTAAGCGATCCAGGGGAGCAATCGGGTAAAAATGTAGGTTGGTCGACAGATAGTCAAAAAGAGTGGTTGGACGCTAAGCAGCAACTTGATGATATCCAGAAACTTGCTTGCGATCAAGAAGATTTGGTGCAGTTTAGAATAGCATTTGCCAGCTCAACATCAGCGATACAAAGCGGGATATTTGATGGTTTTGCTTTTGATGATTTTAGAATCTTTGAAAGAAACAGAGTCTTGCTTGTTGAGAACTTTTTGAGTGAAGAAATAGAAGTTAGTCCTGCATTGAATGTTGCTGGAGCTGACAATTCGAGTATTACGATCAACTATTTGAATTTCTCGAATAATGCTAATGCAAGAAGGTCTTCTTCTAATGTTGATGAAAGTGCTCGGGCATTAATGTATAAAGTTAACGAAGGTGGAAAAACGATACTTGACGGTAGTCAGGAATTGACTGAAACCAATTACGCTCAAAGAAAATTGAAGGAAGTTATTCTGGATATTAATGCAACAGTAAAAGTTAATGCTAATATATTGGAAATATCAGTTGATGCATTGAAGAAAGCTGATTTGTCTGATGAATCTGGAGGAATAATTTTGCATACAGCGATTGTGATGCCGAATGAAGTTATACAAGGAGCTACTTATGAGAATACATTGAAAGCGATGCTTCCTGACGCTGCAGGAACTAGATTAACATCTGAATGGATTAATTCAACAGAGGTAACGAACTTTTCTCAATCTTATTCTTGGAAAGCAGATGAAGCGGCGCAATATGATTCAATGCATATAGTTGTTTTTGCTCAAAATGAACTTACCAATGATGTATATCAAGTAAAGAAAGTGACATTGAAGTCATTGAGATTTGATGTAGTGAAGGGTATGGAAGAAATGGTAAATGAAGGTGTTAAAGCTTACCCTGTGCCAGCTTCAGAAATTTTGAATGTGGAGTGGGATGCTAAAGGAGCAATATGGGACTGCAGCTTGTATGATACTAATGGAAAACTACATTTAATTAAAACTGCTTCTCAACATCAAGAAAAAATCTCTTTGGATGTTTCAGGGCTTTCTTCTGGCGTGTACTTCTTAAGATTTGCATCAAGTGATAACCGCACTGAAATTATCAAGGTAATTATAGATTGATATTGATTTTGCAACAAAACAAATAATGAAACAAAAGCATTCGATATACTATTTATTTGCATTACTACTAGGAATAGTATTTTCTTATTATCAAACACTAATATTTGTTAATATTACACAGAAACCACTTCCATTGAATGAAGTGGTCTCTGTGTTGTTTTATTCTGGATTGGCTATACTGCCTATCGGAATGATTTATAGATATTTGGCCTCTAAATACTCATTTTCGGTATTTGGAGGTTTTTCTTTTATAAGTTTTTTGGCAATAGTTTGCTATCAAGCTATATGGGAAAATTATTATAAGATGAGCATGGCAACTTATCTGGAGTGGAGGTATACGTTTGGAATACTTTTGGTCTCGCAGTTTTTTGTTTATAACATCATTAATAGCCTTGCAAAGCATACTGCTGACGAATTAAAGGTTGTCAAAAGAGGAACATGGACTGAGGCTAGTTTTATCATCGGTTGCATTGTATCTGTAGCATTTTTATTGTTGGAGGATAAGCGATTTGTAGGTTTGAATATAAGGGAAATATTTTCCAATCTATATATTTTGCTCATCCCATTGGTATTGGTTTTCATTGTAATGATTAGCGTTTCAAGGGATTTGAACAGAGTGCGATATAATCATTTGGTAGTAAAGACAGAGAATAAAAAAAGAAAGCTCTTTGTGGATGGTTACTTTTTACGATTGCTGGCATTGAGTGTTTTTATGTATTTCGGTTTGTGGCTTACATATATTGATTTTATCAAAATTGCTAATCATGGAGTAAAGGAAAGTCATGATGGTGGTTTAGGTTTTTGGTTGATATTGCTAGGTGTTGTGGCTTTGTTTCAAATAATCTTCAGGTTTGTTGTAATACCTAAAGTTGAAAGTCAGTTTAGTCAAAAAGTCTCAAAGTTGCTTTTGCCGATTATATTCGTGGTTTTCCAGATATTGCTATTCGTTTCGGATAAATATCTAGTCGAGGAAAGCAATCCAGATAGCTATTTCTTTTACTTTTTGATTGCAAGTTTAGGCTTTGGTGCATTTGTTGCCTTGCTCAAGGGGTTTTCATTCCCATTGCTTTGGACGTATTTGTTGCCGATTAATATTGATAGAAGAAATGATTACCAAACCAATTTGCAGCTTTATTCGAATGTGTTGTCGATGGTTTTAGCAGCGGTGGCTGTTAAATACTTAGTTCCCTTAATCAGTGTTGAATCAATTGGTTTAAAAGCTCTTCAATGGGGGAATGCTTTATTCTGGATATTATTTGTCTTCTTGGCACATCGATTATATATCATGAACTTGAAAGAGTCTCTTGATGACCGACAAAAAGACGCAAAGCTTAAGGTAGACAGAAAAGCTCTAGTTACACCTCAAGATCAATTGGAATATATTCTTTCAAAAACATCGAATTCAACAGTAGCGATAAATTCGATTACAATGTTGTCCATTCTTCATTATAAGAGATATAGGGAATGGATGCGTGGATTTGGCTATCATAATTTGTGGGATAATGAAACGGTGCAGGAGCATCTATTATATCACATTCGCGAGCTCAGATTGGTTGAGTATATTCCATTATTGGCTGAAATTGCTGAGGGAAAAAATTTCAGGATATTAAGAAATGCTCAGTTAATAGAAGAGACATTGACTTATCTATTGGAGATCAAAGAAAGGCTTGAAACGGAAAAAAGCTTTATTCAACAGTTGAGCAATTCCAGACTTTATAAAGAGAGAATTATAGGCGCGGAGTTATCCAGATATTTGAAGAAAAAGGAAGATGCGAGTATGATGAACTATCGATTGATGCATGATGCGGATTTGAGAGTTCAACAACAGGCTATTTCCTCCAATGGCATTTATGAAAAGGAAGAAGTGAGAAAAACACTTGTTCATAGACTAAGCGAGCCTAAATTGGTGAATGTGGGTAAAATGGCAATAGTAGAGGCTGGAGACCAGATGATTTCATATTTGGAGGAAGCCTTTAACATGTCTAACCAAAGCGAAAGCGCTCAGTTGGCTATATTGAAAGCATACGGAGAAATAGGCTCTAAAGCGGCTTCAGATAAGTTGTTGGACAAGCTTGTTCATCCAAATCCAAAAATAGCTTCGGAGTCATTAGCGTCATTAAGCAAGACCGTATTTTCAGCTGATAAGGATAAATTTTCCCAGTTGCGATCCGCGCTTGAGGAGAAGTGCTCTTTGACCATCAATAATATATATATTCTGAGCGTATTGCGTAGAGAATCAAGTTCCGAAATTCTGGTTAGCAGTATGAAAGACGAGATTAGATATAATTACGATGATATATATAAGCTATTATCATTGCTGTATGATAACAATACGATTTCACTGATTAAGCAATACATCTGGAGTGTCAATTCCGAGGAATCGGAGTTTGCATTGGAACTAATAAATATTACGATTAGCGACGATCTTAAACCGATGCTTTTGCCTTTGTTGGATCAAAGACCTGATGACTTAAGACTTAAAAGTTTAGAGTATGTGTTCCCTGTTGAGCAAAATGATAAGCACCAGATCTTGAAGTCATTATTGTTGAGAGATTATAAGGATCTAAACAGGTGGTCGAGAGTTTGTGTCATGAAGGAACTGGCAGAGTTCAAAGATCCTCAGGATTTTGAGCACTTTAATGCTCACTTGCTTAATCATGATGGCTTATTGGCAGAGACAGCTTGTATGATTATAAAAGAAAGCGAGATATTTTCTTTTGATGATATCAAGGGAAGGTTTATGCTTGAAAAGGCTTTTAGGCAAATTGAGAAGCAGGTGAATGAAGCGATAAGGCTGAAAGGTATAACCCAAAAATCGATTCCCATACTTCAGTTTGAAATAACTTCGTATTTGAAAAAAATTAATCCATTGACCAAGATTTCAGGATTGTTGTTGTTGGAACTTGCGAAGTTTCAAACAACACGTCATTTTTTCGAAGGAGATATTATCTGTGGCCATGATCGGGCAATAGATATGGATTATTACATCATATTCAATGGAGAGGTGAGATTGCATCAAAATATTGGCAAGCCGAGAAATTTTGCAGGAGGACAACTAGTTTCTTACTGGCAATTAAAAGATCCATTTTCTCCTATGAGAATGGAGGCTTTAACTCCTTGCTCAATGTATAAAATTAGCGCAGAGAACTTGAATAACTTATTGTCCGATTTCCCAGAGATCAGGCATGAAATGTTGACATATAATTTTGACTTGAAATCCGAATTAGGGTTTCAAGAGAAAGCATTTGAGCCAGAACTTTTGGCTTTGATGCTGTAAAATAACAAAACTTAAAAACTACAAAGCAACGAAAGATTTTTTGAAATACTATTTTCAGTAATCATGAGTGAAAATACCTTAGAACAAACAATAGAGCATGGCAATTCTTCGAAAAAGAGTTCGCAAAACCCATTTATAGGTTTGCGGCATTTTGAGGAACATGAAAAGCACCTTTATTTTGGGCGGGAAGAACAGGTGAATGAAGTGCTTCAGAAGTTGATGACTTACCGTTTTGTGAGTGTGATTGGCGTTTCAGGTATTGGAAAGTCATCCTTCTTGTATTGCGGTTTGGAGCCGGCGGTATTGAAGACCCAAACGTCTTTTGCAAAGAATTGGGAGGTGATCAAGATGCGCCCAAGCGATCAGCCTAAGGAGAACTTTATAAAAGCGCTGGAGAGCTTTATTGATAGCAAAGGCTTAGAAGAAGAACGCAGGTCAGAATTGCTAAGGTATTGCAAAACTGAAATTTTTCATGGGGATGACGCGGGGATCAAGAACGTATCGCATAAGCTGAATGACGAGTTTGGCGCTAATATATTGTTGATCATTGACCAGTTTGAAGAACTTTTCAGAATTTTGGATCATTATGAAGATGAGCGAAAATCTGTCCAATCCGAGCAGTTTGTAGATATGCTTGTTCGTTCATTAAATGACAGGGAAACGCCTCTTTTTGTGTCAATAGGCATTCGATCAGATTTTATTGGCGAATGCGCCAGATATCCTTATTTGGCCAAGCATATTAATAATAGCCAGTTTTTGATACCTCAACTTACTGAAGATCAGTTGGTAAAAGTGATCAAAGGGCCATTGGCTATGGCTCAGACAAATATTACAGATGGATTGGTGAGTCAAATTATAAATGATTTGAAAGATCAATCTGATCAGCTTCCAATTATGCAACATGCGTTAATGAGAACATGGGAGTATTGGAAGAAGAATGATGTAAGCGGCAATCCTATGGATGTGCATCATTACCAAGCCATCGGAACGATGAAGGAAGCTCTTTCCAAACATGCTCAGGAAGCATTTATGGAGTTGAATGAAGAGCAACGCAAGGTTTGCGAGCGATTGTTCAAGTCAATTACGGAGAAGAAAACAGATGGAAGAGGCATTCGAAAGCCAGCGACAATAGATGAAATAGCTCAAATCGCTCATACAACTCCAGAACGAGTGATGGAAGTGGTGGAATGTTTCAGAATGCCGGGCAGAACACTATTAATGCCCCCTTCAAATGTTCCTTTGACGAATGATACAATCGTTGACATTTCTCATGAGAGTATTATGAGGATATGGGATTTGCTTAAAACTTGGGTGGAGGAAGAATCAGAGTCAGTAAAACTCTATTTAAGATTGTCAGAAGCCGCATCGATGCACCAAGCTGGTATGGCGAGTCTTTGGAGACCGCCGGATCTGGATATTGCCACTTCGTGGAGGAAGACGGAACAACCGACACTAGTTTGGGCTTCAAGATATGATGTAGCTTATGAAAGAGCAATGTTGTTTTTGGAGTATAGCGAGAAAGAGTTTATCAAAGAGCAAAAGCGTAAAGAGGTCTTGCAAAAAAGAAGGCTTTTTATCGCAAGAATAACAGCTTCAGTTTTAGGCTTTGGTATCATAGTCGCCTTGCTGTTTTTATTTTACGGAGAGCAAAAACGTCGAGAAGCCAATAGACAAAAAGCTATCGCTGAGGTTCAGAAGCAAAAAGCAGATGAAAATAGCAAATTAGCCCAAATAGAAAGCGAAAAAGCGCAAAGAAGTGCAGAAGAAGCGGTGGTTCAATCCAACAGAGCTCAAAAGTCTGCGAATGAAGCTAAGAAAAGTTTGAAGTTTGCTTTGCAACAACAAGTTATCGCTGAATCAAAAGAGAAAGAAGCGAAACAGCAAAAAGAATACGCTGAAGTTGCTCAGCAGCAAGCTGAAATTGCCAGATCGCAAGCATATAATTTAAGATTGCTTTCGATTGGGAAATCCATGGCGATTAAATCGCAACAAGTAGACAATCCTGAGCTACAGGCTTTGTTGGCAAGGCAAGGATTTAATTTTTATGATGAAAATGGAGGAAATCCTCAGGATCCAGATCTGTATAATGCCCTTTATTATGGTATTAAGAACAATGAGGAAGAGGATTACAATACTTTGCAATACCATTCGCAAAATGTTAGAAGCATCGTATCCAATACGCTAAATAATAAGACATATTCTGCCGGAAGTGACGGGCGAATTATAGAATGGTCGGGAGATCTTAACAAGCATAATGTCAATATAATTTTCAATGACCCTTCATTAATCCATAAATCTATATCTCTAGATGCAGAAAACGAGCTATTGGTAGCCGGCGGTGATTATCCTTATGTATTGGTTATTGATTTGAAAAACCCTGACAACAATCTTAAGTATATTTCACTGGATGCTGAAGAGTTGTGGAAACTAGGTTTCATTGATAATGGAGAGAGCATAGTTGCTATCGGAGCTCAAGGAAGCGTATTCAGATTTGATTTGAATAGCTCGGAGGGCAAGTTTGAGTTGGAGGATAATGTAGATGGGAAAATCAATGCTTTGGCTATTCACCCGTCTAGAAATGAGTTTTTGCTAGGAATGTCGGATGGAACATTGAAAAAATTCAAGAACGGGACAGAGTCCAAAGTCGGAGTAAAAGGAAATGGCGCTATCATCTCATTGGCATACCATCCAAATGGGGAAGAAATTGCTATAGGGTTTGAATCAGGAGTGGTTGAGATCTTTGATTTGAAGAAGAGAAGCCATAAGAATTATCTAAAAGGACACACAGCAAGGATTAACAACTTAAGTTTCAGGCATGATGGAAGACAATTGGCTTCCGGGAGTTTTGACAAGACAGTGAGACTTTGGGATTTGTTTAGACCTGATGACCAGCCGATAGTGTTGAGCGATCATTATGATTGGGTTTGGTCAATTGCATATAGCGCTGATAGCGAATATTTGCTGGCTGGTTGTAGAGACAATATCATTAGGTTATGGCCTGTTAAGGTCGATCATATGGCTGAAAGGCTTTGTGGCAAAATCACAAGGAAAATGTCGGATGTAGAGTGGGGACAGTATGTGGGCAAGGATATTCCTTTAGAAAGCACTTGTAAATAGTTTTAACACTGATACCATTAAATGGGAATGAGAACTATCAAATTTTTAGGACTGCTTTGCTTTTTTGTGATGTCGAGCATTGTTGTTCGCTCTCAAGAAAAAGAGGACAAGGATGCAGAATGCATAGAAAATCTCAATACCGCAAAGAGAAAGTACGATGAAGGAAAAATTCATGAAATTCCTTCTTTGCTTGAGAATTGCCTGAAAAGCGGGCAATTGAAAAAGACAGAACTGTCAGAGGCTTACAAGCTTTTGACATTAACGTATTTATATTACAATGAGAAGTATTTGGCGATAGAAACAATGACCAATTTTATTTCTCTCAATCCGGATTATAAAATTGTCAGAGCCACGGACCCTGCCGAATTCATCAAGTTGTTTAATTCATTTAGAAAAGAACCTATCTTTTTGTGGGGATTCAAAGTTGGAGTTAATATGCCAATGATGAATGAGATTAATGGGCCTACTTTGGGACAGAGCTCGGCTTACAATGGTTCTTTCAAGGGAAAAGTGGGCTTTTCAGTAGGGCCTGAAATTGATCTCCATTTATATAAGGGTTTGAATTTAAGCCTTGGGGGAATTTTCTCATATAGAAGCTATAATTTCACTGAGCAACTTTTTCAAGACAATTTCATGAGTATCAATGCATTGGAAAATTCATATCTGATAGATCTTCCATTGTCATTCAAGTACTTTTTTAAAGGGGATAAGCAACAGTTTTTTGTCAGTTTGGGAGCTTATACAAGCTTTTTGACTCAAAACTCATTGACTGTTCAAAGAACTGATGTTGCGGGAGATATTAGCGATTCGTCTGTAGAAAGTCCGAGTATTGATTTCTCTGAAAATCGCTCATCAATGAGGTATGGCGCTTTGACAAGTGTTGGAGTGATGCTGAAGAATAAGAATAATCTCAATATGATAGGAATAGAACTAAGCTATAATTTTGGTTTTAATAATATTGTGAACACTACAGAAAGATATTCATCCGAGTTGAATAGAAACACGATGCTTACTTATGGATATTTGGATAAGGATGTTTCTGAGAATTATTTAACCCTATCTGTTAGCTATAAAATACCTAAGTACAACCCGAAGTTTAAAAACAAGACCAAGGTGAAGATGAAGAAGTATGGGAAAAATCGTAGTAAAATCATTCGATTTACGAATTAGAGGATAGCTGTTTTTTGAAAATATCAGCGAAAAAACGCAAACAAAAAGAAACGAAAATTGAAATGAATAGACATAGTTCCATATACACATTGATGCTTGCATTTCTGCTGTTCTCTTGCGGAGATTTTGTCGAGCTTTCCAAGACTGCCGAAGAGCAGGAGGTGAAAATCTATGGTGATATATTCAATCAAAAAGTGGTGGATGGAGTGCTTTTTGACGACAATACTTATTTATTAAGCGGAAACTCTACTTTACTGAATTATAGAGCGAGCCTTTTGATCAGAGTGGATGCTTCCGCGGAATTGGTTTCATACAAGCATTTGGAAAGCGAAGGTGACCACAATAGTATTAATAGTTTGCTTAATGTTTCTGAGTCTCAAACCGTTTATGCTTGTGGAGACATTGGAAATGGCGATACTTTAAGGTTAGGTCTTTGGAATGTGAACGAATCGACATTGGAAACCCAAAAGTTGTATGCATCTCCTCTGTCATTGGTAAATAAAGTGTCGGGAGTGGATGTGATAAGATCGCAAGATGCTCATCTTTATACGCTGGGAAATATCTTTTCAACGGATGTTAATGACAGTGAATTTTTATTGTCAAAAATCGAGGAAGCAACAAGCAATGTCATTTGGGAAAAAGTTTACGGATTTGACCAGACGGAAGACGTTGCTCAAAATTTATTCGAGACGCTTGATGGAGATTTGGTTATTGTGGGAACGACATTGTTCAATGGCTTTTTGAGTCCGAGGATAATCAAGTTGAATTCATATGGTGATATCATTTGGGATAGAATTATAAGCAGGCAAGCGTCGGAATTGCAAGGTAGCAGACTTTCTGCTTCTATCAATGAGTATGGGCTGATAACGCTTGTTTCTAGAAAAGATAATGGAGAACATTATTTGACCAAAGTATCTTCTTCTCAAGGTGATATTGTTACAAATAATCTGATATCTACCGCTGAGACCTCAGGCTCTTCAGTGACATATTCCATCAACCATTTGTCAAGAGATGTCAACTTCCAGTATTTTCTTTTGGGCAAGACCTTGGATGAAGAAAATAGCCAGATGTTGATGATGTCAGTGCAGGATAATGGTCAAGTCACAGCATTTAATACTTGGGGGGGATTGAACAATGATGAAGGAGTCAAGTATTTTCCTGAAACCAAATGGGTATTGACCAACTTGGAGATGTCTGATAAAGGCATGGTCGGCATGATTAAAAACACAAATTAATACGAGGTTATTCTCGATGCTTATAGCCCAATTCATTTAGAGTTGGGCTTTGTTATTTAATGTATTATTTTTTATAAATAATATTGTCAGAATTGAAATTCGCCCAAAGATAGAAGCTCAAGTGAAAGGAAGGAAAGAACATCATATCACAAGGTTAAAGTTTAATGTAAAATATCCTGATTCGGAAAACGGTTTGTCATTTAAGGATGAGTTTGCTGATTTTGCTCAAATGAAATTGAGCAAAGTTATCGATAATGCTTTGGAGCGACATGATGTTCAAGGTGCTGTAATTGAGGTAGGCAAGTTAGAGCTGGATATTTCAATCCAAGGACTTAATGGTTATAAGGATAAGTTGGAACAAGCTCTATTTTTAGCATTGGATGAAAAGCTGCATAAGTTAATGCAGATTAATATGCTTAGTAAAGGTGAAGAGGAGTTTAGCATTATCTCATTGAATGATTCTGAAAAGGATACATATATTTCCTTCTTGCAGAAAGGGCAGCTTCCGAGCGAGGCAATAGCTCCTCAAGATACTTTAGCTTCTTTTAGGGAAAATTTTATTGAGAGAATAAAAGAAGACCCAAAGTTTAAGGCTAGAGTTGTGGAGGTTTTGAAAGATAGAAAATCACGAATTCGATTCATTAGGACTTTCACCAAACAAGAATGGGATGTTATATTCAAAAGCCTTGATGCATCCGAAGATGTTTATGCTCAAGTTGATGAGTTTGTTCATTATTTGGACAACATTTTCAATGATAAGGTATTAAAAGAATCGTTTTTGGAGATGATGCTTTCCTTAGGGATATCAGGGAGGAAGTTAAAGGTCGAAGATGTTTGGAAGATTGTTTGGGAGGTGAGATCTAGAAAAGTATCCTTTAATGTATTGCGCTTTTTTGAAACGCTTGATAATGAAAAAGCTCAGAGCTTCTTAGCTTCTTTTTCTAAAAATCAAGTGAGAGCTTACTTGTCGGATGATTGGTTGAAATTCTCAGATAAGTACCGCATGATGATCAAAATGCCAAAATCCAAGCAGAAGTATCTTTATGATGTAATTGGCAATGATTTCATTTCATTTTCAAAATGGGAAAAAGCCAAAGCTGATTTAATCAAAGTATTTTCCGCAAACTCCTTGAAAATAAATGTAAGTGAAGTCGCGATTGAACTTTCGTTTTGGGAGCAATTATTTTTGTCAAAGCCAGTAGATAATCTGGAGAATTTCTATTTTGAGATTTATAAGAAGCTAAAAAGCGAGACACTCCATTTGGATATTTTGGCTCAAGTAATTTTAGTTTCCTATATTTTTTTAATAGAAGACAAAGTGGTGTTTTCAGAGAAAGAGTTATTGGTGGATAACTTGGATGCGATAGCTGAGGATAAGAAAGTTGATGCTTTGATCAAGAAGATGAATAATGATTTGGGAGAAGATCTCGTCGAGCATAAGGAAACGAAATTGTTATTTGAGGAAATGGCGATGATCAGGTATTATATCATGTACGGCAAATTGCCAACCATGTATGATACGACTTTGTCAGAAATCAATCCGATACAATTATTGGTTAAGCATTGGGCGAATCATTCCCAATATGTCGAAAAGTTGTTAAGAGACATGCCCTTTGCTCCTACTCTACTTCAAGAAGTTGACAAGTTGCCGGAGAAATTGAGGAAATTGATTCTGAAACAGTATAACTTGGAAAGCTCTACTGTAGAGCTATTAGACTTTAGCAATTCTCAATACCAGTTTGATATCAATTTATTATTGCCTGCGTTGAAGTACGATGACAAGCGCTTGATTGAGGAAATTAGCCTATCATTTTCTTCTAATCCCAGAGCTTTGCACCATGGACTTGAGTCTATCATGAGCGATGCTGTTGCCGGTCCGATTTTCTTCGAATCTTTGTTGAAATTTGTTGCTCGCTTGAAAATTCAAATTGATGATAGTTTTTTAGGAGTTTTAAAGCAATATGTGGCCAAAGGGAAAGAATTCGTCTTGTCCGTAAAAAGAGAACTATCAACTCCAGAGCTGGAGAAGGTATTGAGGGGAACAGCGGATAAAATGTTGGTCGAAAAATGGAAGAGATTATTAGCCAAAACAGAAGTTCCGAATACGCTGAGAGAATCATTTTCAGCTTCTCAAAATGAAGAGTTTGTAAAGGAAATAGCTTTGCATTTAGTTCCGGAATCAAAGGAAGTGAATTTAAAGCAAGAATTGATTGATTTTCTGACATTGGGAAAATCGCTTGACAGGTCGTGGAACCTAGAAGTCATCGAAAGAGCGTTATTCAATTATATAAATTCAGATTCAAATTTTAAAGCGATCTTTTTGAGTCATTCTAACAAGCCTAATGTCTTGAAATTGCTTGATAAATTTTCGTATCGTTCATTTATGGAAGTCTTATCAGCTATTTCCAGCGAATTTGTTAGAGATTGGCACCAATGGTTGAGTGTGCTGTCTATGTCCGTAGTTTCAATTTCGAAGAATAAAATCCAGGGCGAGGAAGCCATTATGAAAGCTTGGAAATGGCTACAGCCAATTTGGACAAAAAGCATTTTAAGCCAAGGAATTTATAATAGGCAATCTGAATTGATACAGTTGAAAGTAGTCATGGAAAAGATATCGAAGAGTTACGCCTTTTCGTCAAATAGACTGGCTATTCAAATGTACTATCAAAGTTTGTTGACAGACGAATCAGTAGCTGATGATATTATAAGCTTATTCCCCAAGGTGAAAGACTTGCAGTATCAATGGACGGAGAAAGATTTGGAAAGAGAAGAGTTGGCGGAGCTTTTGGCACAACATGATGATGTTATGAAAGAGATGGAGTTGAAGAAGAAGGAGGCTGATGCTGTGCGTGAATGGTTGAAAGAGCAAATGTCCTTATTGAATGACTTGCAAAAATTGGTTCGTGAAAATGATCAACAGCTAAAAGAACTTGAGGAAGAGACGGGCTTTTTTCAAAACAGCTTGTTGACAATATCACAGGAACTTAGCGGATTGGAAGGACAAATGACCAAGCTTGTTGCTAGGAAAGAAGTACTGGAAGTGTCATACAATGAAACATTGATTGATCGTGAAGGTTTGGAAACAGAGCGACTCGTTTGGGGAGAAACGCTAAAGTTGTTTTTGTCTTTTGCTCAAGATTACGAGCAAGCAGAGGAAAAGCCTGAAGATTATATGTGGTTGGCAAAAAGCTTAGGCATAGAGTTGCGTGAAGGGAGAATCTTCAGCGATAAGATGGGAGTATTAGAAAGTGGCTTTATTTCCGCTTATTTTTTGATTCTTTATGAAGATAGGGAAAGCTTTAAGGAAGTTAGGGAGTCTATTTTTGAGGGCAAGGCACGATTTACAGAAGAAAAAAGTAGAGAGAAATTTTTGCAAAAAGCCCTATCTAAGGCTATTGCAATAAGGGTTGATCATAATAAGGATTTGGCTATTGATGAGATTAGCCAAGAGCGGATGAGTGAATATGCTAAAATTGTTGAATCGGTTTTGATAATCTTAAAGCTTGAATCAACTGATGCTGATTACCAAAAGCAATTGGACTATGTAATAGCTAAAGAGTTGTCTAAGCTAGAGCATAACGATGACCAAAAAGAGGAAGGGGCATTAAAGGAAAGCTCAGGCATTGGAGAAGACCAAAAGGCTATAGAGAAGCAGTTTTTGGAAAAATTGATTTCTGATATATATATCTTGAAAGTATTTATTCAGTTTATTTTAGAACATCAATTGCTTGATATCTCCAAGGTTTCATTCGGGAACATTTTAGAACCTATATTCGCAAGTTATGAAGCCGTTGAGTTGCAATCCGAAAGAATTGAAAGGTTGAAGAAAAATATATCGGAACAAAAAGAAACGCTGAAGAATTTCAATCTTTTAGTAGCCAACAAACATCAGAGCATAAAAGAACTGAAAGAAGAGTCCGAGCACATTCAATATCAGATCAAACAGACGCAAAGCTCAATGGATGAAAAGTCCGATAATGTTCAGAAGGACAATAAAAAACATTTTGAAGTTGAGCAAAGATTGATGAAAATTGAAGAAGAGCTTGAAAAGGCGAAGAAAAAGATAAGATACGAGTTCAATGACCTGCCTGAAAATGTTTCTCAGCCAGTATATGTGAATAATGCTGGTTTGGTGCTTTTGCATCCATTTTTGCCAAGACTTTTTAAAATGTTGGAGTTGAGGGACAATAAAGGTTTTCATGATCGTGAAAGTCAGGAAAAAGCCGTATATGTATTGCAGTATTTGGTGTCAAAAAGAACAGATATACCTGAACAGGAACTGTATCTTAACAAGGTGATGTGCGGTTATCCTCTCGAAGAGCCATTGCCGGTGGAAATTGAACTGACAGAAAAAGACATGAACACATGCGACGGGCTGTTGTCATCGGTATTGGATCATTGGAAAGGAGCCAAAACAAAAGATATAGACAATTTGAGAGCGACTTTTTTGATGAGAGAAGGAAAGGTTGTTAATGAAGGCGGAAGAGTATGGCGAGTTACGGTAGAGAAAAAAACAGTTGATATATTATTAGGCCAGCTCCCATGGAGCTTGGGAATGATCAAGTATCCTTGGCTTGAAGTGCCAATCGAGGTGGAATGGTATTGATGAAGTTGGATAACTCATCAACGGTTTAAATTATGCTTTGATTCGCAATAAAGCCATTCCATGATCGAAGACCTTCTTTCTGACAATAGATATTTCTTTTGGTCCAGACTGAGGTTCTGAATAGTGTCAAAGTTATAATGCAATGCTTTTTGGACATCATCTGTGCTCAAAACAGAATGGATAACATGAGTGTCTTCAAATAATTTTTTGAGATACGTAGAGATTTCAATATCGTAGCAATCATGAGTTTCGATGATTAAATCGCATTTTTTGAGATTCTCGATATTATTTTCATTAAAAAGAAGTTTTTCAAATCCTTCACAGTCGGAAATGATTAATGCGGCTTCTCCAAACTCAAAATCATTTAAGAATTCAGGGTCGCAATATTCTTTGATGATAACTTTGTCTTGCACATTGTTAAGCTTGGCCATGCGATGGCAAAGCCTTCTGCCTACAGGGTCAAGGTCAAAGGCATAAACTTTTGTGCTAGGCATTGATTTGGCTAGTCCTACCGCATAGTACCCTTCAGCGCAGCCAATATCGAAAACGCATGAGTAACTCTTGTTTTTGACTTGCTCAATAGTTGGCCAAAGCTCTTTTTCATAAGATCCAATTAATTTGGGGTAAATAGTGCTGCCAACCGCATCAATACAAGGATATTGCATTCCTTCGAAAGGGCCGCTTAAAACCTTCATTTCATTGAATATTTTCATATCGACCTTTTTGGCTAAGGATTTGTGCAAAAACATTTTTCGAAGTCGATAGCATAAGACAAAAAAATAAGCAAACGATGACAATGCTTTCCAGATAATATCTTTTGTAGCTATGAGTAAGGCTAGTTTTTTCATTAAGAATAAATTTTATCTTAGGAAATAACTACAAGTGCAAAAGATGGTTTGAATGAAAATTAGACTTTTTGATGCTAATATTATGGATCCAAAGGCGTGTTTTCACCATATTTTTGTTCCATATCGTGATTAAGGGCATACACCATTTCAAAAGCTGAGTGAGCGAATGACTTCCAGTATGAAAAGTGCCTTGGAGTTAAGATAGTGCGGAATTCGACAATTGGAGCCTGATGTTCTTGCCCATGTCCTACCATATCCACTCTATCTCCCATGGAGCCTAGAGATTCCAATTCATATGCACGAAGCTTGTTAGGGAAGTTTCTTTCCGTTAGCAAATCCTGACCTCTGGCGATTCCTTTGAGCCATTGTATTCGGCTGAGATCTTTCAAAATGTTTCTATGAATGGCAGGTTTGCTATTCACGAATATTCCTTCTTTGAAAAACGGCTTGGAAAAATCTTCTCGATGAAGCTTGCTGCAAACGGAGTAAACCACTTCAACCCATTTTTTTCCATCTTCAGCTTTGAGATCTTCCTGTTCCATTTCGGGTAGCAATTCGAACATTTTAGCAAAGTCGGTTCTCCAGAGTAAAGGCGTGAAAGATTTAGCGTACTTCCCAATCTCATATGCAGAGTAGTAAAGGTAAGTGACCACTGATGATAGCAATCCCATAAGCGATTCACTCATAGGATATTCTTCCAAGGACACTTTTTCAATGGCATTGAGAATATACCTTATGGTTCTAGACCTAGAACCAGCAGTGTCATAAGGCTTGTCGCTAACAGACATGATCATTGTCCTTCCTGCCTGCCTTCTAATTTTCATTTCTTGTGTTTCTTCTTTCAAGGGAGCGCTTAAATCTTCCAATAATTGCCATAGCTTATCTTGTCTGATGCCGGCGGTCATTTGAAAGTATCCCATGACATGCTTTTGCCTAGTGAAGACTGTTGCATTTTCAAACCAAGGCGCCATTACCCCGGATGAGGGCTTTATGCCTTTTATTCCTATCAAGTCCAATTCGTTTCGCTCCCAGACCTTTTGATTGAGAGCTTTTCCAAATTCATACAACTTTTCCATGACTCCCATCATTTGAAGAAAGCCATCTTGAGTTTCCTCAAAGGGATCAGTGACAAATTCGAGATAAGCATTTCCTGTTTCAGGCACATCAACCTGCAAGCTGTAGCCTTCATCTTCAAAGATAGTGTCGCCTTTTTTAAAAGGAGTTTTATGAGTTTGGCTTGTTGCTCCGTAGTCCCCATGTTTGTAAAACTCCTCTTCGCTCATGTAGGTGAAGAAACCCGGAATTTCTACTTCAAAGCCAACAGCTCTTTGGATAACATCTTCATGATTCTTGAACTCATGTTCAGGAGGGGGCTTTGCTTGTGCGCATTTTCCCGAAAGTACAGGTTGAACAGGTTTATTGATATGTTCTTGTAGAGATTTCAAGTAAAAAAGATATCATATGAATTTTATATACATTTAAGCTTTAATTTTTATAAGATGTTTCTTTTTTTGAATAAAATACATTTTATGTATAAATTATTCTCATTCTTTGAATTCAGATTTTTTAATGATAAAATTTTAGTTGTTATGACATTCGCGACGTGGGAACTTTTTTTAAAGGAACTAGAAAGAAATATACATCCTAAGAAAGAAGAAATAAAAGACAAGTATTTGTTTTTGTTGGAAAATGAGATTTGCGATGAAGATACTTTTGAAAAATTGATATCCATTAGATATATGGCGGCTTATGAGCAGGCTTTGAATGAATATTTGCATCCGCCTTTTGAGTGGGAACAATCTAATATCAAATCCGAAATTTTTCACTTTGGAACTTTGGCGGAGGCACTGCTTGAAATGTTCATTCATGAATTGGTGAAAAGGAGAAAGCTGTCTTTGGTGGAAATAAAGAAACATGCGAAAAAATATCCTGATGATCAGCATTTGACCTTTAGTCAGTTGATAGGCATTATTAAAGATTTTAAAAATAAGATGTTGTTAATCAGTTCTAATAAAGATGATGTCAAGTATTTGGGGGAATTGGTTGTCGTTTTGAATGCGTTGAGAATTGAGCGAAATAAAATTCATTTGAATCAAATCTTGCCAACTAAAGACGGAGAAGCTTTTCATGAAGAATTTAGATTAATGAATATTCGAAATCACATTTCTGACTTGCCAAAACGGTTCATGAATTTGTTGGAAATATGATTCTTTAGCTTCTATTACAATGAAAACAAAACTACTTTTTTTTATTTTTTTATGCTTTTCAATTTCCAGTGCCTTAGGACAAGGTTTGAAAGGTAGTATATTGGATGAAGAGGGAAATCCGATACCATTTGTTAGTATTTACACGAGCGATGCAAAGTTTACCACGGCTTCCAATGAGTCGGGAAATTATAGTTTGAGGCTTCCCAAGGGCGAATATGAGATTACTTTTCAGCATTTGAGTTATCAAAATAAGGTGATCAAAGCTCAAATCAATGGGACGGAGTTGCAAAATCAGGACGTGGTCTTGATGAATCAAAGCATCAGTCTTGCGACGGTAAGCGTAACAGGCAAAAGCGAAGACCCTGCATATGCGATTATGCGGAAGACGATTAGTCTCCGATCGTATTATCTTAATCTGGTTGAAAGTTATTCTGCAAAGGCTTATGTCAAAGGGTCTGCTTCCTTGGAGAAAGTGCCGAAGGTTTTCAAATGGATGCTGGATAAAGAAATGAGAAAAAGCCTTGATATATTGCTTAAGGAAAAAATGATTGTGGAGTCTATAGCAGAAGTGGAATATAAGAACCCTAATCAATACAAGAACAAAATCCTTTCGACGAAGAGCAATTTGCCTGATACGGATTTTGATCCATTGCCAATGGTGATGAGCAGTATATATGAAGAGAGATTTGTCGATGTTCTTTCTCCTTTGGCTAGAAGTGCTTTTTCGCATTATCGATTTGAGTATGAAGGCTTCTTTGAAGATCACGGCATTACCATCAATAAGATAAAAGTTATACCTAGACAAAAGGGACTTAAGTTATTTAATGGGCATATATATATCGCTGAAGAACTGTGGAATGTCCATAGCGCTAATTTGCAGTTTGATAGCGAGTTTGGGTTAATCAATATGAAACAAAGCTATGCTCCTGTTTCCGAAAATGTTTGGATGCCGGTGACTTTTGATATTTTGGGACAAATCGAATATCTGGGAGTTGAGCTTGATGTTCAGTATCTGGTTTCTGTAAGCGATTATGAGATCAAGTTGAATAAGTCAATACAAGCCCTCTCAGAAAATAAAGAAAATTCTGTTTCAGAAGCGATTGTATCTGAAAGCTTGAATAATCGCGAGATGAAAAAGCTAGAAAAAGAAGTTAGAAAGTCTACATCCAAGAAAAGG
Source organism: Aureibacter tunicatorum (assembly GCF_036492635.1). Classification (GTDB taxonomy): domain Bacteria; phylum Bacteroidota; class Bacteroidia; order Cytophagales; family Cyclobacteriaceae; genus Aureibacter; species Aureibacter tunicatorum. Next base: position 4,687,699 of record NZ_AP025305.1, on the reverse strand, counting down.
GAGTCATTGGAGATTAAAAAAGAGGATGAAGGTTTTTTAGATGTGGAGGTTGATTCTTTGGCTTATGAGAGGGATTCTATTTATTGGGAAGAGATTAGGCCTATTCCATTGACTTTGAGAGAAGAGCAGAGTTATATCAAACTGGATACTTTGAAATTTATCGAAAGTAATAACGAAGTGGATAGCAGCAAGGCAAGCAAGATTGGTAAAGTATTCGATTCCTTGATTTTTGGAGTTGATTTAGCGGAAAATGATAGCTTGAAGAAAGAATTGAGATATTTGGGCTTGTTGCAAGATCTGGAGTATAATACGGTAGACGGATTGAAAATGAGCACAGGCCTCAAGTTTACTAAGGACTATGAAAATAATGAACTCGAGGTTGTGGGAAAAACAAGGTATGCTTTTTCCAGAAAAGTATGGCTAGGCATTGGAGAGATAAACTACAAGTATGCTCCATTGAGTCGTGGGGAATTTTCAATAAAAGGTGGACGTGATGTGGTTGATTTCAATGAAGAAACAGGTATGAATACTTGGGTTAATGTGTTTGGGACATTGATTTTAAAGGAAAACCTAAAGAAGTTTTATCAGAAAGATTTTTTGAAATTGGATAATACGGTTGATATCGCCAATGGCCTTGTTTTGACAACCACAGCCGAATGGGCATATCGCGAGGCTTTGAGGAATCACTCTGGATGGTATTTTTTCCCTTGGGATAGAGAATTTACTCCTAACGCTCCTGAAAATAAAGAAATTGACAATACTTCATTTGATGATCACGCTGCTTTGATATTTTCAGGAAAATTGGCATTCACACCTCAATACTATTATCGAATAATCGATGGCAAGAAAAGGATGGCTTATTCAAAGTTTCCGACCTTTGAAATATCTTATACCAAGGGAGTCCCGAAAGTTTTAAACAGCCAAGTTAATTTTGATGAACTTAGTTTTAACATTCAACAAACATTTGATTTAGGTGTCGCCAGTAAATTAAGGTATAAAGCTGTCGCTGGAACATTCATAAATAATTCGTCTGTTTTCTTCATGGATTTTATGCATTTTAATAGTGTTCAACTGCCTGTGTATTTTGGAGAAAACTTTGGGAGATATAGACTCTTGAATTACTATGAGTACAGTACTGAGGAAAGCTATTTTCAGCTTTTCGGTACGGTCTATGCAGATAGAATATTACTCAAAAGATTGCCTTGGCTAAATAAAACATTCATTCGAGAGTTATTTTTCGCTAATTATTTATACACACCGGTATTAGGCAATTATGTTGAAATTGGCTACGGAGTAGACAATGTTTTCACTATTGCAAGTTTGGAATTGGCTACAGCGATAGTTAATGATGAGTTTAAGGGAGTAATTTTTAAGGTTGGGTTTAAGTTTTAATACTTTGGTAACATTTTTATAGTTAAATTCGTCCATAAGGATTACGGTTCATCTCACTTAGAAACACATGAAAGATAAAATAAAGATCGATATAGTTTCAGACATCGTATGTCCATGGTGTTATATAGGCTTGAAGAGGCTGGAGAAAGCTGTTTCCGAGTCGAGCGAACGGTATTCTTTTGATATCAATTTTAAGGCCTTTCAATTGAATCCTCACCTTTCAAAAGAAGGGATATCTAGAAACGCGTATCTGGAGACAAAGTTCGGCAGTCAATCCGCGGTTGAAAGTTTGATTAATACTGTGGAGGTTTCCGCTAGGCAAATTGGTTTGGAAATGAATATGGACGCCATAGAAAGGATGCCAAATACCTTTGAGCTTCATCGATTGTTATGGTTGGCTTCTTATGAAAAAAAACAGTATGTTTTCAAAAAGCGTTTGTTCAAGGCATTCTTTACTGAAGGAATAGATTTAACTATCAAGGACAATATACTGGAATTAGCTAATGATGTAGGTTTGTCAAATGCTATTATTGAGGCTTTTTCCCACAAGCATACTGGAAGCAGAGAAATCAAGGAAGAAGAGTTAAGCATCAGGGATATGGGAATTGACGCAGTTCCTTGCTTTATTATCAATGATAAATATATGGTCAAGGGTGCACAATACCCTGAAACATTTATTAAGATATTCGATGAATTGTCGGGAGAAGCAATTAGGGAGACTCATGGCCAGAATTGTTCCGAGGATCAGTGCGATACTACAGCAGGTTAGTCGAATTCCAGAGGTATAATATATCTGTAGATGGCGAAAAAATGGCATACGCTTCCTCCTACTGCGAACATATGCCATATCGCATGGCTATAGGGTATTCTTCTCCATAGATAAAATATAGTACCGAGTGTATATACTAAGCCTCCTATGATGATTAATGCTTTGCCGGGTGTTTCTATGACATGAAATAAGGGCTTGACGGCAAGAATAGCCCCCCATCCCATTATAAGATAGATTAAAGTTGAATAGACTTCATTTCTTTTGGTGTATTTGAATTTGAAAAATATGCCTATGCTTGCTAATAACCATATACCAATCAATGCGTACTTGCCCCAAGGGTAATGATAGGCGGAATAAGCGCCAAGAGGCGTGTACGTTCCTGCGATCATCAAGTAAATAGCGGAATGATCCAGAGTTTGAAATATTTCTTTCCATCTGGGGTTCACTGTCCCATGGTATATGGTTGAAGTTGTATATACGATCATAAAACATATGCCAAAAGTAACCGCGCTCAACTTTCTCCAAAAACCATCTATTTCAGAAGTTTCTATAGACAAAATCACTGTAGCCACTATTCCGCATAAGGCTCCAAAACCATGGGTTATCGTATTTAATTTTTCTTCACTCAGCAATTTTTCGATTTCATTTGATCTATACATATATTCCTTCCCTTATCCTTAGCGGTATTTATATAAGATCAAAAGGTTATAATATGTTGTTATTTTAATAATAAAAAATAGAATATATGCTTTCCTTTATTTTTGTTCATTAATTTTAATGAAACATTAAACATTTTGTTTCGTTCGTATTCTAAAAAAACTATGGCATTTTATCAATTTAGAAAGACCCAGTTGATTGACGCAGATTTGAATAGTGTATGGAATTTTATTTCTAATCCTCAAAATCTTAAGGTTATAACTCCGGATTATATGGGATTTGATATCACATCGAAGAATTTGGGGAATGAAATGTATGCGGGAATGATCATCAGCTACATTGTCAAGCCGGTATTGGGGATACCTACGCAATGGGTGACTGAAATAACTCAAATTAAGGATAAATCGTTTTTTATTGATGAGCAAAGAATTGGTCCGTATGCTATGTGGCATCATCAGCATCATATCGAAGAGCAAGAAGGAGGAGTTCTAATGACAGATTTGATAAGTTATCAGCCTCCATTAGGTGTGCTAGGTGCCGTGGCGAATAGTTTGTTTATACGAAATAAACTTAATGAAATTTTCGATTACAGATTTAAGGCTGTAGAAAAGTACTTTGCTGACAAACAAGCAGGATAGCCTTTGGGTGGCTTTTCCTGCTTTTAATAAAGGTGTGGTGTTTTAAAATAAGAACTTTATAGAAGGTGAAATAACAAAAGCCCTAGTTAATCCATCTGGTCTTGTTTCTCTGACGATAAGAGGAGCGCCGATGTTTAGCCCTAAATCAATGTTGTCAGCCATTCTGTATCTTAAATTCACGTTTGCATTAAGGGTTAAGCCACTAGATCCTTCGATTTTCATGTTATTGCCTTCCATATCCAAATACTCGTCCTCTCCAAGATGAAATATAGGAAGTAACCCTGCATATAGATTCAATTTTCCGATTTCGAATTTTCTTTCGATTCTAATCATCAAGTCTGGCTTGCGATTAAGCATTCTGGAGTCCGGGTACTCCGAGACGTGTTCATTTCCGACCCATGCAGGACTATTCATAAGGAATTCATTGCCGTTTTCACCAGTTAGGTTTTGTTGATATCCTAAAGCGAAAAGCCAAGCTTTGTATTTGGCAGAAATTCCTAATAAAAGATCCGTGGTTCCGAGACTTGTCTGGTATACCATCGGCAGAGGCTTGTTATTTTCTGTCGCATCTGCATTGTTAACACCGATTCGAACTCCTACTGTGGCCATGAGTTTATAATCCGTATTGGATATTAGTTCTCTTGTCAATGATGTAGTGATATCCCCCAGCCCGGATACACTACCAAGGTTTCCGGAAGCAAAGACGAATGGCAACTTGATTTGAGCTATGGTTTTTGGGGATATGGCATAAGTTCCGACTAAGGTAGGTGAAAAAATTGAGACGCCATCATCTCCAATCCCATAAGGTAATTCCAAGCTGATACTACTGTTAAAGCCATCTTCCTCACCTGCACCGCTACTTACGGATGGAGCGGTGCAGATACCAGCATCACTGCAACCTTGTGCGCTGGCGTTGATATTTATGCCGAAAATCAATAAAAGTGCGAAAAGCACTGTGCTTAAACCTGTTTTCATGATATTGTGATTATAGTTTGATAATGATGATATGTGTTGAAAATTTTGATGCTTTTCACATGCTATTTGAGTCGACAAAAATGAGACAAACTTACATTATGAGGATAAAAAAATTAATTTATCGCATATGCGATTACAGCCATGCTTATGTTCGATTTTTTATGCTTATGAATGGCGGAAGCGCATGAGGTAAGCGTTGCGCCGCTGGTTAAAATATCATCCACAATAAGAATTTTGTCAGGAAGATCGTTTGGGTTGTTCACATTGAACTTTTCGCTAGTGTTTTTATACCTTTCCCATCGGGATTTTTTTGTTTGAGTTTCTGTATGTTTGGTTCTGACAAGCAAATCATCTATGACAGGGATGCCTAATGTTTCGGAAATTCCTGCAGAAATTAAACTGCTTTGATTATAGCCTCTGATTTTTAGTTTTTTTGGATGCAGAGGCACAGGCGCTATGGCGTTGTATGCGGAAAGAGTATTTTGTTCGGCGATATGGGCACCAAGCCAGTTTCCTAGTTTTACAGCGATTTTGGGGTGGTTTTCGTATTTTATGGCGTGAATCAAGTTTTGGATTTCGTTGCCTCTTGCAAATTTGTATAAGCTGTAAATGTGATCGATATTGGGAAACTCAATAAATCTGTTTTTTAATTTCGTTTCCTCCAACGTGTTGGCTTCGGATTTAATAAAGCTCATTCGACAGGATGAACAAATCCTATCTTCTTCCCTTAATACATCCTTTTCACATGCCGCGCAGGTTAAGGGAAAGAATAGGTCGAATAAGTCTTGAGTATATCTTAGAATATTAAATCTTAAGCCTGTATTTTTACGTAACATTTTTTTCAACAAATATTCAATTATGTCTAAAATCGAAGAATTCAATGCATATAGAGCTAAAATGAATGAGAAAATTTTAGCTGAAGACAATAAAGTCATCAAAAGGTTATTCAATCTTGATACCAATACATATGCTGAGGGAGCTCTTGATGTGAAAACCAAGGAATTGATGGGAATGGCCTGCAGCATGGTGCTGAGATGCGATGATTGTGTGAAGTATCATTTGGAAAAATGCCATGAGATAGGTATTACTAAAGAACAAATTTTTGAAGCTTTCGCTATTGCGAATATTATCGGTGGAACGATTGTAATACCGCACTTGAGAAGAGCTGTGGAGTATTGGGAAGAGTTGGAAAATAGCAAATAATGAAGAAAGACCTTGATTTGGCGAGAAAGTGGGCTTCTTTGATGTCTCTTCTTACCAAGACTATTGGCAAAAGACCCAAGGATCTAAATGCTGTTTTGTTTTTGATAGGAACTCAAGAGTTAGGGAAAGGTCCAAGGAATTTTGAGAAAGAAGAAAAGCAGGATTTGATGCATATAGGCATTTGCAAAGTCTTGAGTTTATCAGGCTTTTATGAGCTTGAAGGCTTGGATGAGGAAGGTTGGCCCCATTGGAAGCTTGTGAAGAAGTTGCCAAAGTTCGACCTTTTGGAACAAGAGAAGCTGCTTAAAATGCACGTTATAGAGTATTTTGAGAAAGAGATCGGCTTTGAGTTTTGATTTAGTAGTTTCCAAATTATTATTGACGCAATATGAAGATTATATCATATAATGTGAATGGCATCAGAGCCGCCATCAAAAAAGGCTTTGAAGAGTGGTTGAAGGAAGAAAATCCGGATGTTATTTGTTTGCAGGAAACAAAGGCGCACCCTGCGCAAGTAGACGAGCTGATTATACAGTCTATGGGTTATCAAACATATTGGCATTCAGCGCAAAAAAAAGGCTATAGCGGAGTGGCTGTATTCACAAAGCATGAGCCAAAGCATGTTGAGTATGGCTGTGGAATTGAAAAGTATGACAATGAAGGAAGAGTTATCAGAATTGATTTTGATGAGTTTTCAATCATGAACGTTTACATGCCATCTGGATCAAGCGGAGATGAGCGTCAAGCGTTTAAAATGCAATGGTTATCGGATTTTCAACAATATGTTGATGAATTGAAAAAAGAGATTCCAAACCTTATAATCTGTGGTGACTATAATATATGCCACACAGAAATAGACATACATAATCCTAAGCAAAATCAGAAAACGTCAGGCTTTTTGCCCGAGGAAAGAGAATGGGTAACGCAGTTTATTGAAAGCGGGTTTGTTGACAGTTTTAGAATTTTCCATGAGGATGAACCGGATAATTATAGTTGGTGGAGTTACAGAGCTCGTTCTAGAGAAAGAAATAAAGGTTGGAGAATCGATTATTTGATGATTACCGAAAGCATTAAAGACTTGGCGGTTAGCGGTGAAATATTGCCTGAGGCAAAGCATTCGGACCACTGCCCTATCTTGCTGGAGATGAAAAAATAGATTTTGAGTTAAACTATTTTTCTGCATTTGGATTATTATCAATAACTGAATACTTGATTCAACTAATTGACGATATGGTAACAGAGATGCAGACTAATGAAGAATTCGTGCTTGGGTTCGAGTTCACAGGAGAATTTGATATTAAAATTGTGGAAGAGTTTGTCAACTTGGTCAGACCCAAGCTTAATGCGAGCGAAAAAACATTGAATTTATTTTGTAAGATTGATCAGGCGGATTTCAGTCATATTACTTTGAAATCTTTCTTGGACAATCAATGGATTGATATTATTAAGACATTCAATCCCGAAAATGGCAAAAAAATTCATAGAGTTGCTGTGGTTGGTAATTCGGACTTTGAGAAAAAACTTGTGGAGGCAGATGCTTTTTTTGCCAAGCTATGGAATAAGAATATTGACGAAAGGTATTTTAAAATAAACGATATAGATAAGGCTTGGGATTTTGTGCTTGAAGCATAATAATCCAATTATTTGGAAGTACTTGTAAAAAAATGCATTAAAATATACAATATATTTACAAAAGAGGCGTTGTATGTGTGTAGATTGATTATTTCAATTCCCAACATCAGGAAATCATCGGATGTTCAAGTTTAATGAATAATCCAAACTTGCCGAATTTAAATGGCGTATATACTTTACAGGTTTCCAAACAATTTTGCCAAAATCAATATTATTATAAATACAAAGACTTTTAAGACACTAAAATCTGATACGTTTTAGTTTACTAATTTAGGATATTGCTGGATTTCGGCGTATCCTTTTTTTATTTTTAGCAAAGCCTTAAGTTGTCTGGATTGCTTATAAAATCCCTCACCTTTACTACAAATTCATAAAATATGACTTTAGATTATCATCAGATCAATAGATCATTGGGAAATATGGATCTCTATCTTATGGACCAATTACTGAAAGGTAGATTTGAGAAAGAACATAGAATCTTGGATGTAGGGTGCGGAGAGGGTAGAAATCTTTATTACTTTATCCAGCAGGGCTATGAGATATATGGAATTGATCAAGATCGGCAGGCAATCAAATTCCTGAAAATGCTCTCAAAGACACTCAATTCTGATCTTGATGCTGATTGCTTTATTCATGGGGATGCATCGGATATGCCATATCCCCCTAGAGCTTTTGATGTGGTGATTTGCAACGCTGTGTTACATTTTGCGAAGGATTTGGAAAACTTTATGCAAATGATATCAGAACTCGAAAGAGTTGTGAAGTTGGAGGGATCTGTTTTTATTAGAATGGCTTTTGATCTTGATGGCATGCCGGAGTTGAATGAAGAATTCCCCTTTCGGTTGAATCGTACGTTGTTGGAAAAGGTGAAAAAGAAGTTTGATTTTGAGGAAATAGAGCCATTTAAAACTGTTTTGATACCAGAAATGAGAAGCATGGCTACAATTATCCTGAAAAAAATGAAACCTTAAGGTTGGATATCTGTTTCAAAATATCAAAATTGTTTGACAATCGATATTTGTTGTGGAGAGCATAAGAATTGTTTAATCTTATTATCAAGTGTAAACTTGCCTGCGTCCCGCATTCACCCTAAAATCAAATACGCCATGCATCGTTCATTTATTAAAAAACTTTACGAAGAGCATCGCAAAAGCGAGAGAATGCCATATCATACGGATATTTGCATCTTCACAGAGAGAGTATTTCAGTTGCTTTTTCCCCAGAATTCCGAACAAATATTTCATTCAGCGGAAGAGTTGGAAGTGTATTACTATGCTTTGGAAAATCAGTTGTTGAGTATTTTTACAAAAATACAAAAGCAACTGCCTAAGCCTGCGGAGGAATTGACGAAAGCTTTTATGGAAAAGCTGCCAAATATCTATGATAAGCTTAAAAAGGATGCTAAAGCCATATCCATGGGAGATCCTGCGGCACAGGATCTTAACCAAGTGATTAGAACCTATCCCGGCTTTTATGGAATTGCTATCTATAGAATGGCGCATGAAATGTGCTTGCTTGATATTCCCCTGTTGCCTCGTATATTGACGGAATTTTCTCATGAGAAGACAGGCATAGACATTCATCCCGCGGCTACGATAGGCGAATATTTCTTTATTGATCACGGTACTGGTATCGTGATTGGCGGCACCGCGATTATTGGAGATCATGTGAAGATCTATCAAGGTGTAACACTAGGAGCTCTTAGTGTTGAAAAACACATGGCTAGTATGAAAAGGCACCCTACGATTGAGGATGGAGTGGTCATTTATGCCGGAGCGACGATCTTGGGAGGAAATACTGTAGTTGGCAATAATTCAGTGATTGGAGGAAATGTATGGTTGACGGAAAGCGTGGAGCCATATACTAAAGTGTATCATAAAGCGCAGGTAATTAAAAAAGTCAGCAAGGATGAATCTGATGCGATACATTTTTCAATTTGATCGCAATTTATTAGGGAGGTAGCTTGATCGTAGATTTGCCTCTTTAAAATCTTCTTCATTGATAAATATGACTATATTTGTCGATGGAAGTAGATACTATCATATAATTCAAGGGATTGAAGATGAAAATTCATATGCTGGCTTTTCAATGCGTGATGGCGATCGCATTGAGTATTTTTTCAATGGATGTTAATGCTCAAGACGTGCATCTTGTAGGTTTGAGAGCTGGAAGTTCTATTGGAAGCATTTATTATGCTCCAAAGCCAGGAGGATTGCCATTGCCTACAGGCTCGCAAGTTGGGTTTCTAGGTGGAGCGTTTTATAGATATTTTTATCGACCGCATACTGGTTTTCATGTAGAGTTAAGCTATATACAGAAAGGGTTTGGGCAAAACTTAGACAACTTCACTTCAAGCCCGACAAATTTGATTGGAAAAGATGTGGAGATGAGCATTAACTATCTTCAGATTCCAGCGATGAGTTCCTTTTATATTTTCAAAGGCAAGACGAAAGTGATTGTTAATCTGGGAGTGTATGTAGCTTACGCATTGTCTGGAAATTCATTGCGAGGCGAGCTTGACAGCAGCGGCGAAGTAGTCTTCGTTAATAATGATTTGGATTTCTCCTCTATAAATCTAAATCGTTTGGATGCAGGAGTCGTGGGTGGAGCTGCTTTTCAAAGAGCTTTTGATTTTGGCATATTGGAATTGGAGTTTAGATACTCTTTTGGATTAAATAATATTTATAATCAAGATATAGAGACTAATCCATTTAATTCGCAGAATTTGGCATATTCGTTTTCTATAAATTATTTATTCCAATTGAAGAAAGACAAATCCAAATTCAACTATATCGTGAAGAAGAAAGATTGATTTTAATTGATGAAATCAGAGAGAAACCTCGTCAAACTCTTCAAAAAAAATATTTATTTGTTGATTTTCTGACATGAGAATGTTTTGAAAAAAAAGGCATGACTTGCGTGGATATTTTATCAAATCCTGTCCTTTTATTGATTTATAGGCTTTATATTCATTTCCTACTTTCCTTATACTTATTGATTTAGTGTGAAAAAGCATTGTTTTTAGCATAAATCTTGCGGATTCATTACAAGCAAAAATCAAGCTACATTTTTTAAATTCATCCAAAAACGGATATTTTTGTAAACGATTACGTATAAAAAGCCTAACTAAGGAGATTCAATTACGTTCAAAGTTTTACATAAACCTTAGTTTGACCCTTTTTTATGCTAGTATAAAATAGGCTATCGTATATTTTTCAACCATTTTTTATTAATTAAAAAGCTGTCGATTATGCAAAAGTTAGAATTATCCCAAACCCTTGGGCAGAAGCTCTCCCCCCAGCAGATACAATTTATTAAATTATTGCAAGTTCCAACGGCTGAACTTGAATCCAGAGTGGAAGAAGAGTTGGAAGTAAATCCTGCTCTTGAGGAAGGAGCTGATGAAGTTGAAGGACGAGGCGAAGAGGATGTTGTGGATGATTTCGGCAGTGATTCATTGGAAGAAGGGCAAGACATTAATCTTGATGAGTACTTGCATGATGATTATAATGGATACAAAATGTATGGAGATGGTTTTTCCGAAGAGGAAGAGAAGGATGTTCCAATGGCGATGACAGCTACGCTAAACGAACAGCTTCTTGACCAACTTAACTTTGTGAAAATGGATCCGAAAAGCCTTGTGATTGCCAAGCAATTGATAGGCAGCATTGAAAGCGATGGCTATATCAGAAGGGAATTGTCAGCGATAGTTAATGACTTGGCTTTTTCTCAAAATGTAATGACTAGCGAAGAAGAGGCGGAAGCGATTTTGCATAAAATACAGCTTTTTGATCCGGCGGGAATAGCCGCGAGAGACTTGCAGGAGTGCTTGAAGATTCAGTTGGAAAGAAAAGAGCAGGAAGATGAAGATACGATTAAGATAGCTTTGAGAATCATCAACGAATGTTATGAGGATTTTACCAAAAAGCATTATGAGAAGATCGCCAAAAAGCTTGGAATCAAAAGTGTCGAGGACATTAAAGATGCCATGGCGATTATTATCAAGCTTAATCCAAAGCCGGGAAATATCACCAATGAATATATTAAGACGCAATACCTTATCCCTGATTTCTTGCTTTCCAGCACTGGAAGCAAATTAGAGTTGACGCTGAACTCTAAGAATGCGCCAGAGCTTAGAATCAACAAGTCGTATTCTGAAATGATAGAAACTTACGACAAGAGCAAGAAAAAGGATAAAAAACTCAGAGAAACCGTTACTTTTGTAAAGCAGAAATTGGATGCTGCGAAATGGTTTATCGATGCGATTCGCCAGAGGCAACAAACATTGTTGAATACAATGAATGCTATCATAGAACATCAGATAGAGTTTTTTCAAGATGGCGACGAGAGCAAGTTGAAACCAATGATCCTAAAGGATATCGCTGAAAGAATCGACATGGATATTTCGACGATTTCCAGAGTGGCGAATAGCAAATCTATTCAGACAGATTTTGGAATTTATCCTTTAAAGTATTTCTTTTCGGAGGGTATTACTACAGATACTGGAGAGAGTGTCAGCAGCAGAGAGGTTAAGCATACTTTGAAAGGCTTTATAGACCATGAAGACAAAAGAAAACCGCTTTCTGACGATAAACTTGAGAAATTATTGAAAGCCAAAGGCTATAACATAGCTAGACGAACAGTAGCGAAGTACAGGGAACAATTGAATATCCCTGTAGCGAGATTGAGAAAGGAATTAATATAGTGACGAAACTTTTAAGTAAATTATTTTCTTGGGTTTGTCATCCATTGTTGTTGACAACCTATATTTTTTATTTATTATTGACGCATTCCAGTTTGGCGAAAGCACCGGAATATCAATCGAATATTATACCAATAGTCCTCATCATATTTGTGACTACATCGTTATTCCCTGCGCTTTGTATTGCGATTATGAGGGTGTTTAAGATGATTAGGTCTTTTAGTATGCTAAGCCATGTCGAAAGAGTGAAACCCATGGTGTTCATCAGTATATTTTATACGATGACGACGTATATGTTTTGGGAGAAAAAGATCTTTTCATCCGATTTTTTGGTAATTTTTGTTTCTATAAATCTATTAGTAGTACTGCTTACCGCGATTAATTTCTTTTGGAAAATAAGCATATATAGCGCATCGATCACTGCGATGGTTGGCTTGCTAATGGCTATAAATGTTCATTCTACAGAAAGCGGTTCATTATTTTACCCATTTTTGATAAGTATAATCTTGGCGGGAATTGTGATGTCCAGTCGCATGTTCCTTGAAAAACATTCTTCTTTTGAGGTTTATTGCGGAAGTTTGCTGGGATTTACTATTGGCTATTTACCCTTGACTTACCTGCTCGTTTTTTGAGATTAGAGCTTCGCAAAGACGAATTTTATAATACGGGACTTCTCCATTCAGATAATCGTAAAGAGGTTTTTGGCCTTTATCCCAACCTATTTTATCCAATGCGATTGAAACCCTTTCCAAGTCGATGTCATTTACATAGCGTTTTAAGTCGATAGGATAGCCTTTCTTGAAGAGTTCAGCCATATGAGAGTAAATGGTCACTTGATTCAACGTTCTTTTGACTGCGATGTCTTCAGGGCTTAGGCCTTCGGTTAAGAATGAAAATGTGACTTTTTGAGTGCCGATTTTTCGCGATTTTACGTGTGTGGCAACTTCCATGACAAATGATCGAATTTCTTTGAGAAAGACATCTCCATACTGTTGAAGCTTATGCTCTCCTACTCCTGAGATTTTCTTCAGTTCCCTTTCGTATAATGGGTATTCGATGCTCATCTGGAGCAAAGTTGCATCGCTGAATACAATGTATGGAGGTATGTTGCTGCTGTCCGCTATTTGGGTTCTTAATTTTCGCAGTTTTTCCAAAAGCGTTTCGGACAATACATCTCGCTCTATGTCTCTGGAGTTCTTTTTGTCTACTGGCTTGTCAACATGTTTGTATAAGTCGACTTGCATTTCTCCTTTTAAAACTTTCCAACTTAGCGCTGTTAGTTTAAGAAAATGATGTTCGTCATATGCTATGTCCACAAGGCCTAAATTCAACATTTGCTGAATATAATTGACCCAGTCATTATTGCTGATGTCTTTGCCGGCTCCAAAGGTTTTGATCTGATCAAAGCCTCTTTGGAGTATGTATTGGTTTTTTGAACCTCTTAACACATCCACTAATACGCCCAATTGGAGACTTTCCTTTCCTCTGACAATCGCTGAAAGTGCTTTTTGGCTAAGAATAGTTCCATCAAATGAGGTTGGCGGATTTTGGCATACATCGCAGTTTTGGCAATTTTCAGTCAAATGTTCGCCGAAGTAGTTGAGTAGAATTTTTCTTCTGCAAATATTGGCCTCGGAGAACTGCCTTAATCTATCCAGTTTCGCTTCCTGTAGTTCTCTTCTTTCCATTGGCAAGTCGGAGAGCATGGACTTTTGCAGAATAACATCTGAAAGCGTATAAAACAAAAGACATGTTGCAGGCAACCCGTCTCTTCCCGCTCTTCCTATTTCCTGATAATAGCTTTCTATATTTTTGGGCAAATTGTAATGAATAACCCAACGAACATTGGGCTTGTCTATACCCATTCCAAAGGCGATAGTCGCGCATACAACTTGGATTTTGTCTCTGATGAAATCGTCTTGAACACTGCCTCTTTCATCAGCGGAAAGTTTTGCATGATATGCTTTGGCAGAGATGCCTTTGGCTCTGAGTTTTTCTGCCACTTGTTCGGTTGACTTTCTGCTTAAGCAATAAATAATTCCCGCTTGATCAGATCTTAGTTGTATGAATTCGTTGATCTTTTGAATTCGTTTTTGAGCTGGATAAACGTTTAAATTCAGGTTGGCTCTATCAAATGAGGATATGTATACATTTGCCTCTGGAATGCTTAATTGCTTGCAAATATCTTGTCGAGTTAGCTTGTCGGCCGTGGCTGTCAAAGCTATAATAGGCTTGTTAGGATACGCTTTTTTAAGAAATCCAAGCTTTTTGTATTCTGGCCTAAAGTCGTGGCCCCAAAAGGATACGCAGTGCGCTTCATCAATTGCGAAAAAGCTGATCTCAATTTTTTTCAGGAAATCAAAGAATGATGCTGTTAGCAATTTCTCTGGAGAGACGTACAATATTTTTATAGCGGATTGCTCGCAACTTTTTTCGACGCTAAGCATTTCCTCCGATGACATGGTGCTATTGATATAAGCTGAAGGAATACCGTTTCTTTTCAAGCTTTCCACCTGATCTCTCATCAAAGCAATCAGAGGAGACACCACTATGGCAACACCCGTATGCATTAGAGCTGGAATTTGGTAGCAGATAGATTTACCGCCTCCCGTAGGCATAATCGCCAATACGTCATTTCCTGTTAATAATGAATGGATGACTTTCTCTTGCTCAAGTCGAAAATTATCGTATCCAAAGTATTTTTTTAGCAGGCTGAGTGCATTGGTTGTGCTCATGTGGAATAAATTGTTGATCGATAAAAAGGGGTAAAAAGATGCTTGAAATAATCATGCCTGATTAACCTTGCTCTAGCTCTTTTTCTAAATTGCAAAATTTGCAAACTCCAACTATCAAGATGTTCGTCTCTTCTACTTTGAAGCCTTCAGGTAAAGATATTTCAGGAACTTCAACAGAGTCAATGCAAGTTGTTTTGTCGCATATCTTGCATTTGAAGTGGACATGTTCATGGGAGTGTTGCTTTTTCGCCCCATCGCAACTGTCATTGCAAAGAGCGTATTTGGCAACGCCATGATCGTCCAAAACTTTGTGAACGATTCCTATTTCCAAAAATGTGTTTAATGTGCGGTATAGTGTTACACGGTCGAACTCCTTGAGCTGCTCTTCCAAGTCTGAGTGGGCCAAAGCACAATCAGACTCCTCAAGCATGTCAATAATTGCTCTACGGCATTTCGTAACTCTTAGATCATATTTTTTGAAAATTTCGCTTGATTTCATATTTCCCTAGCTAATTCACCCTGAGCAGATTTCTCCACTAATCAAACTTTATATCTTTAATATATAATTGCAGGCTTTTATTGTCTTTGAAGTTGTTTTCTTCAATAGTATAAGCCATTCTAAATCTCATTCCGCTATTGATCAATTCAAAGTATTGAGCAAAACCAAAGCCTATAGCTTCCATGACTGTGCTAGAGCCTTCTTGAGTCACTTTGAATTTGATGTGTTCTTCTTTTAGTATTCTTGGACGTTCGCAAATTTTCAGATCTTTGCTGACAAATACCGGTTGCATGTTCTCAGGACCAAAAGGAGCCATTTGCTTCAGAATATTGAAGAACTTAAAGTTGATCTGGTCGAAGTCAAGCATATAATCAACTTCGATTTGCGGGATCAGTTGTTCATCAGAGATTCTTTCTTCCACAATCTTCTCGAACTTTTCTTTGAAAGCGTCAACTTTTTCAATGTCCAAAGTAAGTCCTGCGGCGTACATATGCCCGCCATATTGGTCAAGATATTCCGAACAGTCGGAAATCGCTTCGTAGATATCAAAGCCGTGTACTGATCTAGCCGATCCAGTAGCTTTGCGGTTTGATTCTGTTAAAATGATCGTCGGGCGATAATATTTGTCTATGCAACGAGAGGCGACAATCCCAACTACGCCTTTATGCCAGTCGCTTTTGAAAAGAACGGTTGCTTTTTTGTCGAATGACGGATCGTTCTCTTCGATCATTTTGATTGCCTCAGCTGTAATATTGCTGTCCACATTCTTTCGAATGGTGTTGTTTTCATTAACCTTATTGGCAAGAAAAGAGGCTTCTTCTTCCCCTTCTGCCAAAAGCAAATCCACAGCGGCGTTAGCATGAGCTATTCTTCCCGCGGCATTGATTCTTGGGCCTATGCCGAATACTATCGATGAAATTGTCATTCGAGATTTATTGCCTAGGTCGATAAGAGCTTGAAGCCCCGGGCTTGGCTTTTTATTTAATTGCTGAAGCCCAAAGTGCGCGAGAATTCTGTTTTCATCAACAATAGGCACTATATCTGAAGCAATGCTTACTGCCAATAAGTCCAATGAGTTCATCAACTCGTTGTCATCGTATTCCATGTACCTAGCAAACCCTTGCATAAGCTTGAAGCCTACGCCGCAACCGGAAAGCTCCTTGAATGGATAAGGGCAATCTTTTCGCTTAGGATCCAGCACAGCGACAGCTTGAGGCAAATCTTCGCCAGGCAAGTGATGATCGCATACGATAAAGTCTATGCCATATGATTTAGCCGTGGCAATGCGGTCTATGGCTTTGATACCGCAATCCAAGCTAATGATGAGCTTGATATTTTTTTCTTTGGCAGTTTCGATGCCTTTTTGGGAAACACCATACCCTTCTTTATATCGATCTGGAATATAATATTCGCAATTGGGATAATAGAGCTTAAGGAATTTGTAGACTAAAGCCACCGAAGTAGTGCCATCCACATCATAATCGCCGTAAATAAGGATTTTTTCCCTTTGCTTGATAGCTTGAGCTATGCGCTCTACAGCTTTGTCCATATCCTTCATCAAGAATGGATCATACAGATCATCCAATGAAGGCCTAAAATATTTCTTAGCGTGGTCAAAATTTTGGATTCCTCTCTGTAACAGCACAGATGCTATAGTTTTATTCACATTGATTTCAGAAGAGAGGCGAATGACATCGCTTTCTTCAGGGAAATCTTTATATATCCATCTTTTGACCATTATTGATACTTTATTTATAAAAAAGTAAACTTAAATACGTGAAAATACGCAACAGCATCCGCTATTATCTTTTCCACAAATCATGGGAACGTTTTCCATGATTATATATATCGACGGAAGAAGTTTTGATATTGATCAAGTTTACACTTAATTATAACGTAATGCGTGCTCAAAAATGCAAAACTTCTTCCCAAAAAAACATCTAAGCAGGTGCTTATTTATTAGATAAAACTTTTTCGTAGCCCAATTCTTCGACATTTGAAGCCGAGTCCAGAACTTTCTGCTTCATCTCTTCTTTGTATTGATCAAGCCTTTCTCCGACTTTTTCATCAAATGCTCCAACGATTTGAGCGGCAAGAATTCCCGCATTTTTTGCTCCATCTAGTGCTACTGTGGCTACAGGCACTCCGCCGGGCATTTGCAATATTGAAAGCACAGAATCCCACCCATCGATAGAATTGCTTGACTTTACAGGCACTCCAATAACAGGAAGCGAAGTCATGGATGCTACCATCCCTGGCAAATGAGCGGCTCCGCCAGCGCCAGCAATAATCGCTTTCAATCCTTTGCCTTTAGCGCTTTGGGCATAACCCATAAGCCTTTCAGGGGTTCTGTGAGCTGATACAATCGTTAGCTCAAACTCCACGCCTAATTCTTTTAATACATTCGCCGCATCCTTCATCACTGGCAAGTCTGATTGGCTTCCCATGATTATTCCAACTCGTATGGTAGACATAATATTTTTATAGCTAAATTCTATTTACTTACAATTTTTAAATTTTCCTTAACGAAACGAGCATTTTCCTTTAAGGTTGCCGTATCGTGCCCAACTAAGGTAACATGTCCCATCTTTCTGAATGGTTTTGTTATCTTCTTTCCATATAGGTGCACATTTACTCCCGAAATGGAAAGGACTTCGTCCAAGCCTTCGTATTCCGCAAGACCTTGATAACCGTCTTCACCCAGCAGATTGACCATGATAGAAGGAATTAAGGCTTGAGTGTCTCCTAGCGGCATATCCAGAATAGCTCTTAGATGTTGTTCGTATTGGGATGTGAAGTTCGCTTCAATAGTTTGATGTCCGCTGTTATGCGGTCTGGGGGCGACTTCGTTGACAAGCACTTCGCCTGATTTTGTTACAAACATTTCCACAGCCAATAGTCCGACCATGTCAAGTTTTGTGATGACATCAATGGCTAAATCTTGCGCTTTTTTCTCTATTTCCTCGCTTATTGTTGATGGAGCAAAAAGAAACTCTACCAAGTTATGCACTGGGTGGTAGCTGAGCTCGACAGAAGGAAATGTTCTTACTTCTCCTTTTTCACTTCTTGCTACGATGACTGAGATTTCAGTTTCGAAATCCACAAGTTTTTCCAACAAGCTTGGAGCTTCAAATGCTTTGCTCAAGTCGCTCTCTGTTCTAATGATTTGAACACCTCTTCCATCATATCCTTCTTTGCCAAGTTTATTCACCGCTGGAAGAAAGTCAGCATTGCTAAGCACATCTTCTTTGGTGTCGGTAAGTATGAACGGGGATGTAGGGATGTCGTTTTCCTTGTAGAATTGCTTTTGAAGCCTTTTGTCTTGTATTAGCTCTATGACTTCAGGTTGAGGAAAAACCTTTACGCCTTCTTCCCTGAGCTTTTTCAAGGCTTGTGTATTGACGTTTTCAATTTCTATAGTCACTAAATCGCATTCTTTGCCGAATTCATAGACTGTGTCAAAGTCTGTTAGCTTTCCAATGTTGAATTCCGCAGCGATGTTTTTGCAAGGAGCGTTGGCATCAGGGTCCAAAATCGAAATATCAACATTATAATCCATAGCTGATTGAATCAGCATTTTCCCTAGCTGTCCGCCTCCTAGTATTCCTAGTTTGTAATTTTGATAAAACGCTTGTGACATGTATGTATCGGTGTGTTTAGAATTGATGATAGCGAATACAAAACTACATTAATTTTAACGATTTTTACATAAAATTAAAGTGATAATTAATTAGACTTTTTCTTTAAAGCGGCCTCGGAGTCATGAAGATCAATGATTAGGAAGGCTTATGAAGCTTTATAGATCAAAATCACTTGCCGTGATGAGCGGAGTCATAGTAGTTTTTGTGATTTATTTTAAATTAAATATTTAAATAATTCGATCAACTAAACTTAAGAGACATGCTGCAAAATCATAATAATGAAGTCTTGTTCTATTACAACGGTGAGAAATTGCTTGATAAGGAGCTATTGGTGCAAGCAAAGAATGTCTTTCAATTTGTCAGGGAGGTTGATATTGTTCGAAATATGCCGAGCAATACACGAATCATGAGATTGTGTGAAGAGTTGGGTGTTGGATTGATAAAATTGGTTGACAAAGCTGTTTTGAGCGAGGAGATATTGAGCGAGTTTGATGAGTATTCGGAAGTGGATTTGTTGAAAATCCTACAGCGAAACCCGAATATGATAAAAACTCCGATAATCGCGACATCCTCAGGATGCAAATTTGTGAAAGGGCCTCATGATCTTGAGCTTGATTGCAATGTGGTTTGAAAATAAAAAAAGGACTGCGATAAACGCAATCCTTTTTTTGTGATTCCGAAAGGACTCGAACCTTTAACCTACTGCTTAGAAGGCAGTTGCTCTATCCAGTTGAGCTACGGAACCATTATCTTCGCAAAGAAGAATTTTTTCAAGAAGTGATTCCGAAAGGACTCGAACCTTTAACCTACTGCTTAGAAGGCAGTTGCTCTATCCAGTTGAGCTACGGAACCATTGTCTTCGTAAAGAAGAATTTTTTCAAGAAGTGATTCCGAAAGGACTCGAACCTTTAACCTACTGCTTAGAAGGCAGTTGCTCTATCCAGTTGAGCTACGGAACCATTGGCTTATCGTTTTCTGTAAGCGGATGCAAATGTAGTAATTCATGCATAACGACACAAACAAATCGCTTTTTTTTTCTTTAAAAATATTGATGAGTGAATTTAAGGGGGGATAAAAGTAGAAAAAGCTATTATCTTCTAAAGGTTATATTGATCGTTGATAATTGATGGGAATGAGTATTTTTTTTCAGTGATGGCTTATTAATATCTAAATCTATGTTGAAAACTGTTATTTAGATATTAGGTCTTTTAGCGTAATTTTTAAACATTCATTTGGCAAATTATTTTCTTAATATACAAAATAAAAGATAGTGTAATTGAAAAGAGGGGACGATATGAAATCTTTAATGATATTAGGTATTTGCTTTGTGATAAGTTTGGCAAGCATAGCTACGGCATCAGGCCAATCGAATTACATTTTGTTGCGCAACGCTCATCCGGCGACTGCTAGTTTGAGCATATTTCAACAGAATAACCAGCATCATGTGATTTTTTCTTTTTTTACGAGTGATTCTTATGCTAATGAGTTCAACGCTGGCGATTATATTATTTTAACTGATGATAATGGTTTGAATTATGCCTTTCAAGTAACCAATGAAGTGCATGAAGACAATTACCCCATTCATAATGCCAATGGAGACGAAGGTTGGCTTTCAGTCTATATGTGTTCTAATTTGAATCCAGTGATTGTCGATATGATGCATGGCGCAAAGTTCAAAGACGTAGCTTTGCATCATAGACACAAGATGATTTATTCTTTTCCTACTGATCATGAGTATTATCTAAATTCTCCTGATTTTAAGAGTACATTGACGTCACAAAAGAAAAAGCCTAATAACGAGTACCAAGTATTAGGATTTGTAGACAGGCCTGATATTAGTATTTATGGCAAAGACTATTCGACGGAAAAATATCAGCATCAAAAAATGGTAAGCTTGAATGCGAATGAGAGTTTAAGAGTTTGGTCAATAGTTAATGAAAATACGAAGAATTCGTATGAAGACGCTTTAATCTTAAAGCCTGTGGCGATTAAGACTTATTAATGTGTTTGAGGGCTTCTCTTCGGGCTAAACCGGAGATGTCATGTTCATCCACGAAGTTTGAAACAAAGTTTGGGTCGGTCTTGGCATATTGCCTTAGCGACCACCCAATGGCTTTTTGAAGGAAAAATTCATTTGAACTCAGCGAAGGGATAATGTTTTTGGCAAGCATGTCAATATCAGTTTTTTCTTTGTATTTCAATTGGAATAATATTGACGCTCTTCTCAACCAGATATTGTAGGAAGTTCTCCACTTTTTAAATGTCTCTACCTGTTGCTCTTTTCTTTTCTTCATGAACTCGCCTAGGCTATTCGATGAAATATAGTCGACGGTGTCCCACCAAGACTTGTTGACAAGCATGAATTCTATAGTTTTCAGGTCATTCTCCACCCATGTTTTTCGGCTGCTGAAATGAATTTCCATAGCGAAGTGTTGCCATTCTCTTTGCTTTTTCTGATACGCAGTTTTCACTATCGTTTTGATGTCGTTTTCTAGCAATTTATAATTGATTTCTCTTTGCACTTGCTTGTCTATTGCCCTTCTGTCAGGGTTTGAAATCCCATAAGACTCAAATAAATTTCTGAAATATTGATTTTTCTGAAGAGCTTTCTTCTTGTCTGAGGCTGCTTCATATTTTAACCTGAGACTGTTTAGTAGGATTTCATTTTGTTTGGAAATAGACAAAGCCATAGTTTTGTTAATGTGATTTAATGTAGTGTAAAATAAATTATTCTTATAAAAAATAAATAAAGTATATAATAATATGGTTTTTTTATCGTTTTATAAATACGCGCAATCAAAATTTAGTATCATATTGATTTATACTTTTTTGTATTAGAAATATATTTTTTAAATTTAAAGATTATATCTAAAAATAATCGAACGAAGAAGTATAATCAACTTATTTAAACCCTAACGAATTAAATCACCTGAATTATGAAGAAGAAATTGATCATGGCTGCCATGATTTTTCTTGGCTTTTCTCCTCTAGCCAACGCCCAATGGAATTGGCCGCAGGGAGAGGAAGAGGCAGCTAAGGAAAAGAATGTGCTTTATACCGATTATGTGAAGCAAAAGGATTTTGCGTCTGCAGAGGAACCAATGGAATGGTTGTTGGAAAAAGCTCCTAACTTGAACAAGTCATTGTATATCAATGGAGCGAAGGTATATGAAGGCCTTTCAAAAAAGAATAAAGAGAATAAAGAGCTTAGAGTTCAGTATGCAGACAAAGCGATGGCTTTGTATGATAAGAGAATCGAGTTTTTCGGGCAGAAAGAGAATGTGCTAAACAGAAAAGCACTAGCTTCTTACGCTTTGTATATTAGAGACAAAGAGAAATATCAGTTTGTTTTTAATACGATGAAAGAAGCTTTTGAGGTTAATGGCTCAAAGATATATGACCAAAACTTGGTGGCTTACATGGATATCTCTAGAAGATTGAAAAAGCATAACCCTGAAGCATTGGATGACAAGTCTGTATTCTTGATTTATGAGCAAGTGACTAGCATTTTGGAAGAAAAAGTAAAGTCATTGACAAAGGCAGGAAAGGATACAAAGAAATTGGAAGCTAAGTGGACGAAGATAGATGAGTTGTTGGCAGGTACGGTAAAGGTTGACTGCGATATGATTCAGGCTAACTTGGAGCCAAAGTATAGAGAGAATCCTTCTGATCTTAAGATGGCGAAATTCTTATTGAAGCTTTGTATTGTTGGAAAGTGCATGGACTTGCAGGTATTCTTGGATGCCGCAGCGGTAGTGAATGAAGCTGACCCTACTTATGGTTTGTCTAAGATTTTGGCATTGAAGCATAAGCAAAACAAGAATTACGATGAAGCGTTGAAATTCTACGATCAAGCGATTGCTTTGACAGAAGACAATGTGAAAAAAGCGGAAATGAGCTTGGAAAAAGCGTCTGTGTATTCCAAAAGAGGTCAACTTTCGAAGGCTAGATCAGAGGCAATGTCAGCATTGCAAAACGACCCAACTTTGAAAGAAGCTTATTCTATTATTGGAAATCTTTACATGAATTCATATGAGTCATGCAAAAAGGGTGTTAACAAGGTAGAGGACAGAGCGGTATTCATAGCTGCGTATGACATGTATGCCAAAGCTGGGAATTCTAAGGGAATGAATGCGGCTAAGTCTCAGTTCCCTTCAGGAGAAGAGATCTTTACTTACAACATGAACGTAGGTGATCCTTTGACTGTAGGATGCTGGATTAACAAATCTGTGACAGTAAGAAAAAGAGATTAATATCAGTGCAATGAAGCACTTATATGAGATATTTAAGTTTAAAAAGCGGCAATTAGGCCGCTTTTTTTATTTACGCTCAGTACATTTGATAAAATAAGCGTTAACTTTGTATATTGACGTTGGATATTTATCGATATAGAGACGCATTGTCAAACGTTGAGATGTTGTATCGCGAAAATTTTTCATGATTATAAGATGAAAAAACTGTTTTTGATATCAAGCATGTTGGCTATAGCAGTATTGTATTCTTGTTCATCCAAGGACAAGGATAAGTTGCCTGAAGTTTATGAAGGACCAATACTTGAAAGCACGGATGTGGATTTGTATTATAGTGACTCGGCTATTGTCAAGATTTATATGAAGACAGCGAAAATGCTGCAGTATATGAATCAAGATCAGGAGTTTCCAGATGGGATATACATAGAGCAATGGGAAAAGGATGGGACTGTTTCCAGCTCTTTGAAAGCCAATCATTGCTATTATGAGAAAGAGAATAATCTTTGGAAGGTTTCTGGGGACGTGGTTGTCAAGGGCTTGCAGAATGATGAGCAATTGAATACCGAGGAATTGTATTGGGCTCCTGATGAAAAAAAGCTATACACGGATAAATTTGTTCGTATTGAAACAGACGGCGAGGTTCTTCTTGGCAATGGTCTCGAGGCGAATCAGGATTTTTCGTCATATGTGATATTGGAGCCAAAGGGAACAGTAACTTTAGAGTCAGAGGATGAAGAAGAAATTGAAAAAGACACCACAGAAGCAAAATAAAGGCAAGCAAGCAAAGCAGCCAAAGGAGAAAACCGAAAAGTTGATTAATGTAATTGCTTTGTCATTGTCAGTGGCTTTTTTCATGATAGGCGTCCATTTGACGATGACGCAAGGAATTCAAAGTTCTTATTTTGTGTTCATGATAAGCGTTGCATTGCTGTTTTATTATCAATTAAAAAAAAGAAAAGACAACGAGTCCTCCCAAACTTGAATTTGGGATAAAAAATAAGCCCTCATAATGAGCGAACTACAAACACCATTGACAATAGTGGCAATTTCATTGATTCTGTCCGCATTTTTTTCCGGGATGGAGATCGCATTTTTTTCTTCGGACAAGCTGGCTATTGAACTTGAAAAAAAGAAAGGCAAGCTGGCCGCTAAGATAATTTCCAATCTTTACTTTCCGAATAGCAGCAGATATATAGGTACTACTCTGATAGGTAATACAGTGGCTTTGGTGATCTATGGTATCTACATGGCTCAAATCATGGAGATTTTGAATGCGCATTGGGAAATTATCGATCCCAAAAACGATATGTTGATTTTATTGGCGCAAACAATTGTTTCCACGATCGTTGTTTTGTTTACCGCGGAGTTCACTCCCAAGAGTATTTTCTTGCTAAACCCCAATGGGTTTTTGATGGCTTTTTCCATACCAATGCTTTTATTTTATTATTTGCTGTTTATACCGGCATATGTCATAATGAGCCTCTCTAAGTTGATGATTACTATGATGGGGAGAGATTATAATGATGAGGTGCCTGCATTTGGGATGACTGATTTAAATAATTATATAAAAACAAGAATGGAATACGAGGCTCCTGAGCTTAGTGAAGTGGATACCAAAATATTTACGAATGCTTTGGAGTTTAAGAATCTGAAGGTAAGGGATTGCATGATTCCTCGAACAGATATCGAAGCTGTGGATTTGCATGATTCCATAGAGGAATTAAGGTCTGTTTTCACTAATTCCGGACATTCAAAAATTGTTGTTTATAAAGACTCTATAGATGAAGTAGTGGGTTATTGCCATTCCAATTCATTGTTCAAAAAGCCGAACAAGATAAAAGAAATATTGCAAACAATCATGATCGTCACGGAGACTATGCCAGCGAAGGATTTGATGATCAATTTTCTAAATAAAAGGAAAAGCATCGCTTTGGTTGTTGATGAATATGGCGGCACTTCGGGCATAGTCTGCACAGAGGACATCATGGAGGAGATCTTTGGTGAAATACAAGATGAGCATGATGACGAG
Source organism: Aureibacter tunicatorum (assembly GCF_036492635.1). Lineage (GTDB taxonomy): Bacteria > Bacteroidota > Bacteroidia > Cytophagales > Cyclobacteriaceae > Aureibacter > Aureibacter tunicatorum. Next base: position 4,662,577 of record NZ_AP025305.1, on the reverse strand, counting down.
TCTCTTGTGGAGCAAAAGATTGATGAAAGCACGTACATATTGAGCGCTAGACACGAAATTGACGATATTAATGAAAAATATGGCTGGGATATTCCTACGGGTGAATATGACACTATTGGCGGTTTTATCTTGACGGCTACAGGAAATATTCCGGAGCTTCATGAAGAAATCATTATAGAGCCTTATAAAATCACGGTGTTGAAAATGGAGGATAACAGGATAGACACAGTGAAGCTGGAATTGTTGGAAGATAAAAACCATTCTTGATCATTATCTGCATGTTATTAATATGTCTAAATAAATTGTAAACAAGATAATTTTTTTATCTTTGCTTTTAAAATTACGCTGATAAGCTTATTTTTCGTAGCTAAAAGTGTTTTTCGATTTTTAGTCTTTTTCCTTGTTAGAATTCTCAAATTGAGAAGTGAAAAATTGACTTTGGGGAAATTTTAGGTTTACAGGTAACATATTAAAATTCGCTTTATTAAAGTATAAAAAATGGCATTAATTAGTAAAATAAGAGAGAAGACAGGTCTTGCCGTAGGGGTGATTACTGTTGGTTTAGCTCTTTTCTTGGTTGGAGGAGATTTATTGGGCCCGAATTCAATATTGAAGGGTAATTCAAAACAAGTTGTTGGAGAAATTGCGGGACAAAAAATTACTTTGCAAGAATATCAACAAGAAGTTGATGAGTTAAAGAGAAATTTTGCTTTGAGAAATGGCCGTAATCCTGGTGAAGCGGAAATGAATACTATTCGCAATCAAGCTTGGCAATCGTTGGTGAGCAAGATCGCTTATGGCAATGAATATGATGAATTGGGGATTTCAGTGCCTGAGAGCGAGATTATCGACATGGTGCAAGGAAACCATATTCAACCTGAAATCAAGCAGGCTTTTACTAATCCTGAGACGGGAGAGTTCAGCAAGCAAGATTTGATCAATTATTTGAAAAATCTTGGTAGCATGCCTCCTCAACAACAAGTTTCATGGCAGTTGTTTGAGCAAGGTTTGGAGCCAGGAAGATTGAGAATGAAATATGAGAACATGCTTTTAGGCGGTTCTTATGCGACAGATATTGAAGCTGAAAAAGCTTACAAAGAGCAAAATGAGACTGTTAATGTGAAGTATTTATATATTCCTTACTACTCGATCAACGATACGACTATTTCTGTTTCTGATAGCGAGTTGAAGCAATATTTGGCGGCCCATGCTGAAGAGTTTAAAACTCAAGAAAGCAGAGTTGTGGAATATGTGGAGTTTCCAATTACTCCATCAGAAGAAGATAAGGAGTATTTCAACAAGGAGATTAAAGAGCTGAAAACTGAGTTTGAAGCTGAGAAAACGGTTAAGGAAGATTCAATTTTCGCAAAAGTTAATACCGATAATGGTTTGCCAGTAAGCGACTATACAGTAGCAAGCTTGCCGAGGTATTTGACAAATAGTATTAATATTTTGAAGCCGGGAAGTACTTTTGGCCCTTCTAAGGAAGGTGAGTTCTATACGCTTTATAAAGTGCTAGAGATTACTCAGGGAGATCAACCATCAGCAAGAGCGAGTCATATATTGTTCAAAGTGAATGGAGATGATGATGCTAAAGTTAAAGCTGAAGCCCAAAAAGTATTGAACCAAATTAAGAAAGGAGCATCATTTGCTGAAATGGCGAAAGAGCATGGTCAAGATGGTACTGCTTCAAGAGGCGGTGATCTTGGGTGGTTTGGCAAAGGAAGAATGGTTGAGCCGTTTGAAAATGCTGTTTTTGATGCTAAGAAAACAGGCTTGTTGCCTAAATTAGTTAAAACCCAATTTGGGTATCATATCATCGATGTGACTGAGACTGCTAATAGCGATGTATATAAAATTGCTTCTATTCAGAGAGAGTTGTCTCCAAGCGATAAAACTATCGACGAAGCATACCGTAAAGCTGATTTCTTCGCTAGTACAACTAACGATTACGAAGAGTTTAAAGCGAATGCAGAGAAGGATGGTTTGAAAATCGAAACAGCAAATAATGTTCAAAAGAATGATAGAAGATTAGGATCTCTTGGTAATGCAAGACAAGCTGTGTCATGGGCATACAGAGACGGTAGAATCGGAGAGATTTCACCGGCTTATGAAATTGATGGCAACTTTATCGTTCTTACAGTGACAACTGAGGTTGAAGAAGGAACTAGCACTGTTGATCAAGCTAAAGATCAATTGACTATCAAAGTCAAAAACGATAAGAAAGCAGAGCAAATCATTGCTAAGCTTAAAGGCAAAAACGGAGCTTTGAATGAAGTGGCAATAGCTTATGGAAGCGCAGCTAATGTATTCACTAAAAACGGAGTGAAGTTGGCAGACAACTCTTTGCCTAATGCAGGATATGTTCCTGAATTGGTTGGAGCTGCGTTTGGTTTGAATGCTGGTCAAAAGTCTGGTCCTATCAAGCTTGACAATGGAGTTGCAATTATAGAGGTTGTGACTAAAGCTCCTGGTACAGAAGCAAAAGAAGAGCAACTTAAGACTGAAAAGCAAAACCTTGCGAGCAAAGCAAGATCTAGAGCTTCATATGGAGTTAATCAGGCAATTCAGAAGAATGCTGATGTAAAAGATGAGAGATATAGATATTATTAATATATATTCTTAAGCGAATGAAAAAGCCGATGCTTAGCATCGGCTTTTTGTTTTTTGAGGCGACTTTTGTTAAATGAAGAGTTTATAATCAAGTTGCTACAGTAGCATGATTTTAATCGCTCGTACTTCTTTCTCCGTTTGAAAATGAATGAAATACACACCGCTTTCAAGTGATTTTTTACGATTGAATTCCAATCTTTTTTTACCCGACAAATTTTTATATTCACCCATGTCCCAAACGAGTTTACCTGTATTGTCGTGCATTTCCAATTTCAGGTTGTAGATTGGGCCATTAAGGTCCATGTCAATATATAAGACATCTTTGGCAGGGTTAGGATATACTATAAATCGATTGTCAATATTCAATTTCTCTATTCCTACGATGCATGATTGAACATTGATATTGAAGTTTCCTGTGACATCACAACCAAATGAGTCTGACAATCGGTAGTTGACTTCATGTTCTCCTACCCCTGCTGAGTTGACTTCAAATCTATTGTTGACAACATTCAATCCGCTATATCTGGAGGTGAATCCATCAAAACTAGGCAAATTCAAATCAGAGGTGTCTGAGCAGAACTTTGTATTGGTGAAGTAAGAGAAGTCGATATCGGCAGAATTTATACGTCTCCACTGCAAGTGAGTTATGATTACGGAATCGCAACTATTGAAGCTTTGAAGAGTGTCATAGTATGTTCCTTCTTGTGAAATGTAATTGCCGGATAAAAACAAGCTGTCTCCTTGGCAAATAGTTAATGTCCTTTCATTGGAAGGGTTTGGAAAGTAGCCAAGGTGGTGAGCCATGATTTGGTGACAACCATTTGGAGAAGATAAAGTATCGTAAAATACGCCAGGGTTTTTGCGATATTCTCCGCTTAGCAATATGCTATCTCCTTTGCAAATCTTGGGGAAAACATTGGTTATTTGATCGATAGTAATGTTTAGTTGCGTGGATATAATACTGTCGCATCCAGTTCTTGTCAAAAGTGAGTCATAGTATGTGCCGGATTGACTCACAAATTTTCCTCCAAGTAGAATGCTGTCTCCTTGGCAAATTCTCATGCTACGATTGACTAGATATTTAGGTCTGACGTTCAGCGCGGTGATTACTACGCTGTCGCAACCATCGGCAGCAGTCAATGTATCGTAATAAAGACCCGCATTATATACATAATTACCTCCAAGGAAAATACTATCTCCTAGACAAATGGATTCGGTATTCATGGTTTGAAAGACAGGTTGAACGTTTAAAACAGCCATTAATATGCTATCGCACCCATTTATAGTAGTCAAAGAATCGTAAAATATACCGCTTTCATTTCTATATTCTCCGAATATATATATACTGTCCCCTTCGCAAATCTCTAGGTTGTTATGTGAGAAATAATTAGGGCTCACCATTAATGTGGTAGTTACAATACTGTCGCAACTTTGAAAAGATGATAATGTGTCAGTATAGATCCCGGCAGCATTGACATATCTATCATGTAAAAGTATGCTGTCTCCAGAGCAAATTTCAAGGGTTTGGGATGATTGAGGCTGATTGTATATTCCAACTTGGTAAACTTTCACGCTATCACAGCCATCAGTTGTGAATAAACTGTCGTAATATGTGCCTGCTGTATCATAATATGTGCCTGCAACTAGGAGGCTGTCGTCAGGACAAATTCCAATGTTTAAATATCTAGTGTATGTCGGTTTGATTTTAATGTTGGTAATAACAATACTATCTCCTCCTTGGGAAGATGTTAGCGAATCATAAAATTGGCCCGGTAGTGTTTGATAACCACCTCCAACATATATTTGATGGCCTTGGCATAAGTTGATATCTCTTAGCGTAAATTCTACAGGATGCACTGTGAGGTTAGAGAAAATTATGCTGTCGCATCCTAATGATGAAGTTGTGGTGTCCATATATACTCCAGCTTCTTTTTGATAAGCATTTTCTAGGAAAATACTATCTCCCTGATGTATGCTAAAATAATTCTGGCTGGACTTTTCGGGAATAATATGAAGAGTGCTTACAATTATACTGTCTCCGCCCTGGCTGGCAGTTAGCGTGTCATAATATATTCCAGCTCTTCTTCTGTATGCATTTCCTAGAAATATGCTGTCATACGAGCAGATGTCATATGCTTGTTGATGCATGAATGGAGGCAAGACATCAAGCGTTGTTATTACAATGCTATCGCAGGAAAGCGAACTTGCAAGTCGTTGGGGGTATTCTCCTGATTCGGTTCTGTACAATCCGGCAATCAATGCGCTGTCACCGCTTATGATGCTTCTGTATATTCTGGTAGTGTCAATAGGTATAATGCTTAATTGAGTTCGCACGATACTGTCGCAAAGCGTAAGCGAGTTGAGGGTATCAATATATAATCCCGCTTCTTTTTGAAATGCTCCTTCAAGATATACACTATCTCCATAACATATCGAGGCATTATGATTTATTCGATATACCTCGTTTACAATAAGGTTTGTGACTACAACACTATCTAAATTAAGGATATTGCTTAGAGTGTCTGTGTACATGCCTTCTTCAGTTTCATATCTGGTATTAGCGACAAATGCGCTATCGCTTTCGCAGATCACTGTTTCTACAAGGGTATGAGTAACAGGAAATACATTGAGTGAGGTAATAATCACACTATCACAACCAAAATAACTAGTCAATGTATCTCGGTATACACCGCCGTTGAGTTGATAATTTCCACCTAGAAAGGCACTGTCCCCTTCGTTAATATTTAAAATTTTTGATTCTTCAAATATCGGACTAACGCTTAATACGGAAATGATGACACTATCACAACCATTTGTTGTATTAAGTGTATCGTAATATGTACCGCTTGATTGTCTATATTCTCCTTGTAGATAAATACTGTCATTGTTGCAAAGCTCGATAACATTGCGATTAGAGTATGAAGGGTTTACAGTAAGCACTGTGGAAATGATACTATCACAGCCTTTCGAAGTAGTATATCTTTCAACATAGGTTCCTGAGACACTTTGATAATCAGAGCCTATCATTACACTGTCTCCTTGACAGATTTCAATGTTGTTATTAACTCTTATGGTATCGCAAGAAGAGAATTTTATTATGGCCAAGTCTAATGAACGATTATTGGAAGTGAAGGAATTGCCGTCAAATTCCATTTGATTTCTAAAGTATCCAGCGAGATAAAGATTGTCATTTGAATCTGTGGTTATCTCATTCAAATAGAGCCCTCCTGGAGAGCCGTATACTTGGGATTTTAGAAGTCCGCCCTCTTCACCATATTCTACAAAGTATAATTGGTTGTTACCGTCTGATCGTAGAGTTGTTCCAACGTCAAGAGTACCATTAAAGCTACCAGTTACTATTACAGATCCATCATATTTTGCTGAAATCTTATAAGTTGTGGGAGAAATTTCTCGGCCTGCGTTAAGCGATTTAACCCAACTGAATTGTCCATTGCGCTGGTATTTAGCTACAAAAACTTCTTGAAGATTGCCAATATTGAGAATTTCACCTTGTCTGGCTCTTGGCGGATTAAAATTAACAGCTCCTCTGTAAAGACCTGCAACATAAACTCCATCATTGTGTGGGCTGACCGACATTTCAAAGATGCCAACAAATGGGTTTTGCGTTCTGTTGCTTCCATCTATTTCGAGGTTGCGACCCCAGTTAACTCCTCCGCTTCGATTGGTTTGCACTAGAAAACCTGCGGAATTGTTGCTTCCATGAGCAGTGGATGACAAGGTCAGATATTGATTAATCCTCCAAGTTCCAGAATAATAACCGCTAAAATAAACATTGTCGTTGCTGTCTGCTCCAACAACATTTACGGAAACATATGAAGCTCTTGAGTCTCCTAAGTTGCGATGCCATTGCAGGTTTCCTTGAGGATTCCATTTGACTACATATGAGTTTTGATACGACGTTGCTGTGATATTTCTGACAGATGAGTTGAGGTCTATATCAATGGTTCCAGTATATGTTCCGCCAAGTATGATATTGTTTTCCGAGTCGGTAGCTATTGATGATGGCAGGCTAATATTTCCCCCCATTGATTTGGCCCACAGATATGATCCGTCATTTGAATATTTTGCAACGAAGATGCCTCCATTGGTTAAATTGAGGTTTCGAGTGGCTGAGGACGGGTCAAAATCAATATTACCTCTTGCGAAACCAACGATAACGGCATTTCCATCAGAATCCACCGCAAGTTTATAACCATAATCTGAGCTTGACCCTCCTATTTTGAAAGCAAAAATCAAGATTCCATTTTCGTCATATTTAGCCAGATAGGCATCGGTCCCCCCAGAAGAAGTTATATTGAAATCTCCTCCTCTAGTATCAAAGTTTACAGTATTTCTAAAAGACCCTAGGAAAAAAGACGCTCCATTATGATCCACTTGCACGGCATTTCCGAGATCGTCACTTGTTCCTCCTGTTGCAACAGCCCAATTATAATATAGCTGAGCGAATGAGCTTTGCGCCAAAGCGCAAAAGAGAAGAATCGCAATTATTGCTTTTGTCGTTTTTTTCATTTGGACTATTCAATTATTATTTTTCTTGAAATAATGGAGGAGTTTAATCTTATCTTTATGATATATTCTCCTGAAGGGTAATTCGCTACATTGAATTCGTAAGTGGCCTTGCCAGAATAATGCTCTACAGGTTTTGTTTTAAGAAGCCTTTTACCTTGCAAGTCATACATGCCAATTTCCAGCACTCCAGCTTTTTTGATTAGCAGATTAATATTTAAAATATCTTTTACCGGAACAGGAGAAATTTTAACTGACAGCAAGTTGTCTTCAGGCGATTCAAGACCGGTGCATGATGAAACTGTCAGCAATAAACTATCGGCTAGCCTGCAAAAATTCCCTTCCTGTTGATATTCATATTTGACGTAATGTTCTCCAGCTCCAGCGATATTTGGAAAGAAAGCGTTGTTTATGACTCCATTGCCTGAGTAGCTTACGGACCCGGATTTATTCTCAGGGAGATCGATTTCTCCGGAGTTAAGACAGTGTGTGTCAAGCAAGCTTCCGCTAAAGTTGAAAGGAAGCAATGATTTGGCTTTGATTCTAACAGTTGTGGTAATAATACTGTCGCAACCAAACGTGCTTCGAAGAGTGTCCAAATACACACCTTGAGATTTGACAAATCTATTTCCAACGACAATGCTATCACCTTCGCATAATTCTTTGGATTCAGATACATTGAAGCTCTGGCGGTAAGTCAATGCTGTTATGAGAACATGCCTGCATTCATTGTCGACATTGATGGTGTCGTAATAAACACCTGGTTGCTTGATATATTGTCCTCCGATAAGAATGCTATCGCCGGGGCATATTTCGACGAATGCTGAATTTCTCACACTGATGCCAACAGAAAGGTTGGTTTGGATGACGCTATCACATCCATGAATTGATTGAAGCGTGTCGTAGTAAATGCCTGCTTCTTTTTGAAATTCATTTTGAAGGAAAATACTGTCACCTGTGCATATTTGTTCATTGTTGGTAATCAGATATTGCGGTAGAACAACTAAGGTTGTGATTACTATCGAATCGCATAATTGAATCGTTTGAAGAGTATCATATATTACTCCATTGTTTTTATAATAACTTCCATTGACGAATGCGCTGTCCCCCTGACAAATAGTGAGATCGCTGTAAGATCTGAAAGTAGGGTTTACAATTAGTTGCGTGACGATAATACTATCAGCCCCTTCTATGGAGGTAAGAGTGTCGTAGAAAACACCATCGTTAAACTGATAATTGCCTCCAAGCAAAATACTATCTCCTTCGCAAATGACACTGCTGGTGCTGATTTTGTAAAATGGAATGACATTCAATGTTGTGGAGATCACACTATCGCAACCATTTGAAGAATTAAGCGTGTCGTAGAATATGCCTGAGTTTTTTTGAAATTCGCCAGCCAGTAAAATACTGTCTCCTTGTTTGATTCTGAGAGAATCTTGCATGAGATATGTTGGGTTCACATCCAGATTGGTGACAATTACGCTGTCACCTCCCAGACTAGTGCTAAGCGTATCGTAATATGTTCCTGCGTTCATTTGCAGTTGGCCCTCTGCGTAATAAGTTTCACCGTCACAAATAGATATATTAAGCACAGTGTGATTAACAGGCAGAACCATCAAGTTAGTTATTACAACACTATCGCAACCATCAGAACCTGGATAAGTAGTGAATATATCGCCACTGCTGTTATAATAATTATCACCGATTAGTATGCTGTCTCCATTGTTGATCACTTGAGATACTTCAATGCTATCGATTAGATTAATGGATAATGTCGTGACAATAATGCTATCACCACCTTGGATATTCGTCAGTGTATCATAGAATATTCCGTTGTTTTTTTGGAAAGCCTCTTCGAGTAGTATGCTGTCGCCTTCACAAATTGAAGTGTCTTGCATTACGTGATTGACAGGAAACACATTGAGCGTAGTTGATATTATACTGTCGCATCCAATTGCTGAAGTCAGTGTGTCATTGTAAATACCAGCGACTTTCTGATATGCTCCACCTAACAGAATACTGTCTCCATCATTAATATTGGCTATCAACCCAACATTATAGGTTTGCAGGATTGATAAGTCTGTGATGACGACTCTTTTACAACCGTTGTCTTGAGATAGAGTGTCATAATAAGTTCCAGCTACTTTTTGGAAATCACCTCCTAAAAACATGCTGTCACCATCACAAAGACTTGATTGTGTCTCCACGACGACCGTAGGGATTACATTAAGAATGGTCATGATCACGCTGTCTCTTAAGTCTGGAAGTTGCAGAGTGTCATAATATGTTCCTGAGGTTCTTCTGTATTCTCCCTGAGCCAAGACGCTATCATCTTCGCAAATATCTAAATTGAGAATATAATGGCTTACCGGCAATACTTCCAATGTGTTGAATATAAGGCTGTCACAACCTCTTGTAGTAGTCAAGTTGTTTACATAGGTTCCTGATCTGAATCGATATTCTCCCGCGAGCAATATGCTGTCACCATCGTTGATTCTATGATTTACATAGATATTGAAAGTGTCTCTGACTACTAATGTGGTAGTAAGCAAGCTGTCGCAACCTAAATTAGTGGTTAATGTGTCATGATATGTCCCTTGGATAGATCTGAATTGATTTCCGAAGAAGGAGCTGTCTCCTTCGCAAATTTCAATGGTTTGCCTGACATCATTGATCTCTCCTATTCGAAGATCGAATTGATAGATATTACAGGCTTGTGTCGTGAATACGGTATCTGTGTAAATACCAGCTTCACTTTGATAGTGAGTTCCAAGCAACACACTGTCTCCCGCGCACCTGTATACTGTTAACGGTATTGTGCGCGCATCCAAGAATGTGACATCATAGTTCTTGACACTGTCGCAACCTAAGCTGGATGTTAATTGGTTTTGGTAGAAACCTGAGGTGAAATAATGATTTTCTCCAACTTGAATGCTGTCGCCCGAACATTTATTTACCGTGATTGTATCGCTATATGACGGAAGCACAGTCAAGGAAGTGACTAAAATACTATCGCAACCTAAACTGTTGCTTAGTGTGTCTCTATATATCCCTGCTAATGTTTGATAAGCTCCCTGCAATAATATACTGTCTCCATTGCAAATGGATGATGAAATGTTTTCAATGATTTCTTCGCATTGCGAATAAGATGAAATGAATGAACTGAGGCCGTTATCTCCTGAAACAATTTCGTCGGGAACGGTTCTGTCAGGATTTACATTCAAAGTTCCTGAAAACTGGCCGGATAAGAATATATTCGCTTTATCGTCTGCCAGTACATTCAGTCCGTATTCCGTCGAAGAGTTTCCTAGATCAAAAACCCACCTAAAGTCACCTTGGCTTGTGTAACTTGCCAAGTATATATCAATGACTCCTCTGTATGTAAGATTGGAAGTACTGCCTGATGGATCGAAATCGACAGTGTTTTCATACCCACCTGTGATGAATATATTATTTTGTTTGTCCGAGGAAATGGAGGTCGTGAATGGTCCAAGTTGACTGCCTCCGATACTACGAGTCCATGTATGATTGAAGTTTGTTCCGTATTTACTTATGAATGCATTTCTTCTGTTGTCCGGAGCGGTATGGTTTTCTAACCCGCCAGTGGGATCGAAGTCCACAGTATTTTGGAAACGACCCGTTACTATTAACTCGCCATTTCTATCAATATTTAAAGCTTCTCCCACATCATCGCCTGCGGCTCCAATACGGAATGCTTGAATATATTGTCCTGATGAACTGTATTTGGCGAGGTAAATATCTTGACCTCCGTTGGAGGTTAGATTTTGTGTGAAATTATTTCTTGGATCAAAGTCGGCAGTATTTTGAAAATAACCGGTTAAGATGATTTCTCCATTATCTTGCAGCACCATGTCATTCAATTGATCTCTTGACTGACTACCTACAGAAAATGACCATTGATGTTCTCCGCTAGTGTTATATTTGAGAACAAAGAAATCATAACTGCCTCTTGAATTCAAAGTAGTACTTGTCTGAGCGGGATTAGGTTGCATTCTGCCTTGAAAGATTCCGCTTATATATGTGTCCCCTTGGTTATTAGCTTCAATTCTCAAGGCATCGACAGCGCTATTTCCGATAAGCCTTCTTACCCAGATGAAATTTCCATTTCTGTCATATTTAGCCAAAAAGCCAATACTATGAGATGATGTGCTTAACGTGCTGCTTGCCTGGCTTGATGGATCAAAATCTATTTGTCCTGTTGTAGAGCCTCCTCCTGCTCTGGGTTCAATTCTTCCCGTTACATAGATGTTTCCGCTAGCATCGATCGAAACATCGTTTAAGGATGAGAAAGTGTTTGAAATCAAATGCTTTGCGAATATAAATTCGCCTTCTTTGCTGTATTTGGCTATAAACAGATCCTCTCTGAGTTGTCCGATATTTCCCGCGACAAGTAAGGATTGTCCGTCTCCTGGATCAAAATCCACTGAGCCTTGGAAATTTCCGACAGCTAGAATATTACCTTGTCCATCCTCTATTATTTCTTGGACGAAACTTCCCCCTTCGCTAGTTAATGGAATCACCCATTCGTAATTGTGCTGGGAAATTCCATTAAAGGAAAATAAAAGTGTAAATGCAATTGCTAAAGTAAACGCTCTCATTCATTTTATATATTTATAACATTAATGAATATTATAATTCAAATAATAGAACAAGAGATGAAATGCTTGGTTCAGAAATTATAAAATAAATGTTCTTTTATATGATTTTTTTAAATATTACATACCTTCTTTTAAGTTGATTGTGTTGATTTGATGTTATATTGCTTGTGGTTTGTCTAGATTTTATTTTTCTGCTTGGAAGGGCCTTTGATTATGTTGTTTGGGGGATTTAGGCAATTTTTTACCGAAACTTGAAGGCATTAGTTTTCAATACTTAGCAGTCTATTTCTATTTGATTTATAAATGAATTTATTAATTTTGGGAAGCAATAAAATGCTTCTCAGAGTAACTTTTTCACCTATTTCAAATAATATATTTTTCAAATATTAATTCAAATCACAAGTAGCTTAAGCGTAATATTATTTTATAAAATAATTTTTTGATAGAATTTTTGTACTGTTAAATAAAAAAAATAAAAATTTTATTGCTTAATTTAATTTTATGAAAAATGCATTTTTCTTATAGTGAAATGTTAAGTGTTTCCTTAAGGTGTTGATATGTAGGGTTTTGTGGTTTGTGTTTAATATGTTTCCTTTCATTATTTCAAAAATAGTCGGCTTTGATTTGCAAACATCTGCTTTTCAATGGTATTTGCTAAATCGCATAAGCAATTATAACTCTAAGTAATTTCATTATATATTTACGAAGTCACCTAAACGCTAAAATAAATGGATAAATACTCCTATATTGCAAATGCACACGGTGAGTACATAGACCAATTGTACGAATCGTATAAGAATGATCCGGCTTCGGTAGACGAAAGCTGGCAAAAATTCTTCGAAGGATTTGAGTTTGCAGAATTGCAAAACGCTCCCCTCCTGCCGGGAGATAAAACAACTAAAACATCTGCTTCAACTTCACAACCTGCTTTAGGTGCGGATGCTTCTTCAAAGGAAATTCTAGTAAGAAATCTTATTCACGCTTACAGAACCAGAGGGCATCTAAGAGCAAAGACCAACCCAGTAAGGGAAAGAAGACAGCATAATGCTTATCTTGACCCTCACACATTAGGATTGTCTGATTCTGATTTGGAAAAAACTTTCGAAATTGGAAATGAGATCGGGATTGGAAAAGCGACACTTCAGAAAATTCTTGATAGATTAAAGAGCGTTTACGAAGGGCATATTGGATTTGAATATATGCACATTCGTGAGGCTGAGATTATCGATTGGTTCAAGAATAAAGTTGAAAGAGAAATGCAGGATATTCCTCTTTCGCTTCAAACTAAAAAGAGAATTCTTAGCAAGTTGAACGAAGCTGTGGTCTTCGAAAACTTCTTGCACACTAAGTATATCGGTCAGAAGAGGTTTTCATTGGAAGGTGGAGAGACTACTATTCCAGCATTGGACTCAATGATCAATAAAGGAGCTGACTTGGGAATCGAGGAAGTGATCATAGGAATGGCTCATAGAGGCAGGCTTAATGTCTTGGCAAATACTATGGGTAAAACTTATGAGCAAATCTTCAACGAATTCGAAGGGCAATGCCCTCCTGACTCGACAATGGGTGGCGGTGACGTGAAATATCACCTAGGGTTCAAGAGTAAGATCACTACTCCTGCAGGGAAAAATGTAAGCCTTAACCTAGCGCCTAATCCATCCCACTTAGAAGCTGTTGACCCAGTAGTGATTGGTTCTACAAGAGCTAAGTTGGATTACTTGTACAATAAAGACAAGAGCAAGATAGTTCCAATACTTATCCATGGTGATGCCGCTTTGGCAGGACAAGGAGTGGTATATGAAGTGGCTCAGATGGCCGGACTTCATGGGTACAATATTGGTGGTACCATTCACTTTGTGATCAATAATCAGCTTGGGTTTACGACTGACTATGATGATGCTCGTACAAGTATCTACAGCACAGATGTAGCTAAAGTAACGGATTCGCCAGTGCTTCACGTTAATGGAGATGACCCGGAAGCGGTAGTAAGATGCATGGAGTTGGCGATCGAGTTCCGTCAGAAATTTCAAAGAGATATTTATATTGACATGGTATGTTACAGACGCCATGGGCATAATGAAAGCGACGAGCCTAAGTTCACTCAGCCTTCGCTTTACAAGAAGATCTCCAAGCATGCGAATCCAAGGGAAGTATATAATCAAGCCTTGATTGAAAGAGGTGATATTGACGCTCATTTGGCTAAGGAAATGGATCAGCAATTCAAGCAATTGCTTCAAGATCGTCTAGACCAAGTGAAGCAAAATCCGCTTCCATACACTCTTCAACCATTTGAAGCTCAATGGAATACATTGAGGCTTTCCACTAAGAAAGATTTTGAGTCTTCTCCTGATACATCTATATCAGAAGACAACTATAATAAGGTTGCCGGAGCCTTGACGAATGTTCCGGAAAACTTCAAGCCTCTGCGCCAGATTGACAAATTGTTGAAAGAGCGTCAAAAGATGTTCTTTGACAATAAAGAGTTGAATTGGGCGTCGGCGGAATTATTGGCTTATGGATCAATATTGCTGGATGGCAAAAAAGTTAGAATCTCGGGGCAAGACGTAAGAAGAGGAACATTCTCTCACAGACATGCTGTCTTGTTTGATTCTGAAACTAATCAGCCATATTCTAGCTTGGACAACATGGATCCAACGGCTCCTAAGTTTTCGATTTACAATTCTTTGCTTTCAGAGTATGCGGTATTAGGTTTTGAGGTAGGTTACTCTATGGCAAATCCAAATGCTTTGACAATCTGGGAAGGACAGTTTGGAGATTTCGCCAATGGAGCGCAAGTGATGATCGACCAGTTCATTGCCAGTATGGAAACAAAGTGGAATAAGATGAACGGTATCGTAATGTTGTTGCCTCATGGGTACGAAGGTCAAGGGCCGGAGCACTCTTCGGCGAGACTTGAAAGATACTTGCAGCTTTGCGCTGAAGATAATATGATCATTACAAATATTACTTCGCCGGCAAACTTCTTCCATGCATTGAGAAGACAGTTGGCATGGCCTTTCAGAAAGCCATTGATCAATATGTCGCCTAAGTCGCTATTAAGACATCCTAAATGCGTATCGCCTTCTGATGAGTTCTTGAATGGACACTTCCAAGAAGTAATTGACGATGCGAATGTGGAGGCTGGCAAAGTGAAGAGAATACTGTTTTGCACAGGCAAGCTTTATTATGAATTGCTTGAGCGTCAGCAGTCTGAGAAAAGAGAAGACGTTGCTGTCGTAAGGTTGGAGCAATTGCATCCGCTGCCGCTTAATCAGATCGAAGCTATCTTGGCTAAGTATGAGGGCGCTGAAGTAGTTTGGGTGCAAGAAGAGCCTAAGAATCAAGGTGCTTGGTGGTACATCAATAACCATACAGAAAATATTCAATTGTCATGCATCTCAAGAGAGCCTAGCGCTACACCTGCGACAGGTTTCGCCAAGATACATGCTAAAGAACAAGCAGATATCATTGACAGATCTTTTGCTTAATCCATCATCTTTTTAGAAGACTTTGAAAACGAATTAAAGGCTATGAAATTAGAAATGAAAGTCCCTGTAGTGGGCGAATCTATAAGCGAAGTAACAGTAGCGCAATGGTTTAAAAGCGAAGGTGATCACGTGGAAAGAGACGAAGTGATCTGTGAATTGGAATCTGACAAGGCTAGCTTCGAAGTGCCGGCCGACGCTTCTGGAACGCTTCATTTGATCGCAGAGGAAGGAGATACTATTGAGATCGGCGCTGTGATCTGCACGATCGACGCTGATGGCGAAGCACCGTCTGAAACTCCAAAGACTGCTGGGATTGCTCCGGAAACTCCTGCTCCTGCGGCAGCTCCTGAAGTTCCAAGCGAGCCTAAGGAAACAGGCGAAGTATACGAAATGCGTGTGCCTTCAGCTGGCGAGTCTATCACTGAAGTGACTATGGGCGCATGGACAAAAGAAAGCGGAGACTTCATCGAAGAAGAGGAAGTAATCGTGGAGATTGAATCAGACAAAGCTACTTTTGAGATTCCTGCTGAGAAAACAGGTGTTTTGGAAATTGTAGCTCAAGAAGGTGATATTCTAGAAATTGGCGGTCTTATCTGCCGTATAAAAGTGATGACAGGCGGTGCAAAACCAGCTGCGGGTTCTCCAGCAGTTGAAGCTCCGGCAGCGGCATCTGCTCCAGCAGGTGAAGCTTCACATGCTTCAGGTCATCCCTCTCCGGCAGCGGCTAAGATCTTGGCTGAAAAAGGTGTTTCTCCAGAGCAAGTAAGCGGCACTGGCGTTGGTGGAAGAATCACTAAAGCCGACGCTTCTTCAGCGCAAAAGCCTGCTCCAGCTGCGAAGCCTGCCGCTTCAGCTCCAGCGGCTAAGGAAGAAGCTCCAGTTGCTGTTTCTGCTGACAGAGGTCAAGAAAGAAAGAAAATGTCTTCTCTTCGTCGTACAGTAGCCAGAAGGTTGGTGTCTGTTAAGAACGAGACTGCGATGTTGACAACATTCAACGAAGTGGACATGAAGCCTATCATGGACCTTCGAAAGCAGTACAAGGAGAAGTTCAAAGATAAATTTGAGGTGAACTTAGGATTCATGTCATTCTTTACTAAGGCTTGCACAATTGCTTTGCAAGAGTGGCCTGCGGTAAATGCCCAGATTGATGGAAATGACATGGTATATAACAATTTCTGCGATGTGTCTATCGCCGTTTCTTCTCCTAAGGGGCTTGTAGTGCCTGTGATTAGAAATGCTGAGAAGATGTCATTCAACGAAATCGAGCAAGAAGTAGTGAACTTAGCGCTTAAAGCGAGAGCTGGCAAGTTGACTATTGAAGAGATGACAGGCGGTACATTTACTATCACTAATGGAGGTATCTTTGGTTCTATGCTTTCGACTCCGATTATCAACGCTCCTCAATCTGCGATTTTAGGTATGCACAATATCGTGGAGAGACCAGTTGCGATCAACGGACAAGTTGAAATCAGACCAATCATGTATGTGGCTTTGTCTTATGACCACAGAATCATTGATGGTAGAGAGTCTGTTAGCTTCTTGAAGCGAGTTAAAGAGCTTCTTGAAGATCCAACTAGAATGCTTCTAGGTATCTAGTAAACCTTGATTCCTCGGAAAATTTCAACAATATTCCGAGGAATTGCTTAGTGCGGTATTTTATTCGCATGACAATAACTAAATAAATTCTGAGACTTCAGGGAAATTTCAATTTCCTTAAAACATATAACATTATGAGCTACGACGTTACAGTTATCGGTTCTGGTCCTGGTGGTTATGTGGCAGCTATTCGTTGCGCGCAACTAGGTATGAAAACAGCTTTGATTGAAAAATACAACACATTGGGAGGAACTTGTCTTAATGTTGGTTGTATCCCTTCAAAAGCGCTATTGGATTCTTCAGAGCATTTCCATAATGCGGAGAAAACATTTGCGAAGCACGGTATCGATATCGATGGTGTAAAGGTGAACTTGGAGCAAATGATCAATCGCAAAAGAGAAGTTGTTGATCAGACTTGCGGAGGCATCGATTTCTTGATGAAGAAAAATAAAATTGATGTTTTCACTGGTGTTGGTTCTTTTGTGAATCCTAAGACGATCAAGATCACTGACGCTGAAGGCAAAACACAAGAAATAAATTCTGAGAAAACGATTATCGCGACAGGTTCAAAGCCTGCTAGCTTGCCGTTCATCAAGCTGGATAAAGAGCGTGTAATTACTTCGACTGAAGCTCTTGAGCTTAAGGAAGTGCCTAAGCATTTGATTGTAATTGGTGGAGGTGTGATTGGTGTCGAGCTTGGTTCTGTTTATGCGCGTCTTGGAGCTAAAGTGACTGTGGTAGAGTATATGGATAGCATTATCCCTACTATGGATAAAGCTATGGGCAAAGAACTTACTCGTTCGTTGAAGAAGCTTGGATTCAAATTCCAAATGAATACTAAAGTAACTTCAGTAGAGAGAGACGGAGATGAAGTCGTGTTGAAAGCTGAAGATATCAAGAAAAATAAAGAAGTAGAGTTAAGAGGTGATTACTGTTTGGTTTCTATCGGAAGAAAGCCTTATACAGAAGGCCTTGGCCTTGAAAATACAGGCATCAAGCTTGATGAAAGAGGAAGAATCGAAGTGAACGAGCACCTTCAAACAGTTCAGCCTAACATTTACGCTATCGGTGATGTAATCAAAGGAGCGATGTTGGCTCACAAAGCTGAGGAAGAAGGAACCTTTGTGGCTGAAACTATCGCTGGTCAAAAGCCTCATATCAACTACAACTTGATCCCTGGTGTTGTTTACACTTGGCCTGAAGTAGCTGCTGTAGGATATACAGAAGAGCAACTTAAGTCAATGGGTAAAGCTTACAAAGCTGGATCTTTCCCATTCAAGGCTTTGGGAAGAGCAAGAGCAAGTATGGATATCGAAGGTCAGGTAAAAGTATTGGCTGACAAGGAAACAGACGAAATTTTAGGCGTGCATATCTGCGGTCCTAGAGCTGCTGATATGATTGCTGAGGCTGTAGTGGCGATGGAGTTCAGAGCTTCGGCAGAAGATATCACTCGCATGTCGCATGCTCACCCTACTTTTACTGAAGCAATCAAAGAAGCTTGTCTTGATGCTACAGATAAGAGACCTATTCACATGTAATTAGTAAATATGCTATAAATGAAAAGCCGCATTCTAAAAATGCGGCTTTTGTGTTTTAAAGCTTGCTGGATTATATTTTTTCTATCAAATCATCCATATCGACCCATTTTCGGAAGTTTTCATCAAAGAATCTAAATTCGATTTTTCCATCTTGGCCAACAATGTAAACTGCGGGAACAGGCAGGTTTTCTCCATTTTCAGCATTGATGGTTTTAAGGTCGATGTCCCATTTCAAGAATTTTTCCTTTTGCTTTTCAGGCAATTCATAATTGACATCGTAAGCTCTCATGATTTCCATGTTGTTGTCATGAAGGATATTGAAACCCAAATCCAATTTGCTGCGAAGCTTTTTGATGCCTTCTTGTCTTTCCGGAGTGATTGCAATAACCTCGGCTCCCTTAGCCATGATATCGCTTAGAGATTCTTGCAAATCGCTTAGCTGTCTTTTGCAATACGAGCACCAAGAGCCTCTGTAAAATAAGACTACAGCTTTTCCTTCTTTCAGTTTTTCACTCAAACTGACTTTTTGACCAAATTGGTTGATTCCTTCAAAATCAGGAGCGGCTTCTCCGACTTTCAGTCCTTTGGGGCGAATATCTTGGCTTTGAACGGAATAAGCCATGAATATTAACAAAATTGCACTGAATAAAATTTTAAAGTGTTTTTTTGATATCATATCGTGAAATAAGATAAATAGGTCTTCAAATTTGAATTAAAATAATTCAATATAAACTCAGCCAAATTTCATACTAATTTGAGAAAGATGGCTATGGATTAATATATGATATTTTTTGTAGAAATAATTATTTAATTTAAAAATATTAGCTAAATATTTTGAGACAGCAGTGACTTAGATAATTGTGATTCACTGTAATACGGTGTAATATTTTTTTTGAGAGGATATGCACATCTTGATCCATGCAAATTATTTTTTAACCCTTTTACACCACATAAAACTACATTAATGGATCAACGAAAAAGAAAAAAATGGATATTGCTGTTGCCAATGATCGGAATGCTGGCTATCATGGCTATATCTTGCGATAAGGGAGGAAACACGTATGTGTCAAGCACTCCGGGTAAAAAAACAAATGGCTTGGCATGGCTTGATCAAAACCCTATTCCAGAACCAAATTATGCTACTTTTCCAGAAGGTTATACCCTTGAAAGTGGTGAAGTTACTAATGAGGCTTTTCATGAGGTATCATGGAATTATTTTTTATGGTTGACAGAAGAGGTGACGCTTCCAAGCGGGGAAAAAGCTCTGCGATTTGATTCAATGTATAATGATCAAGCAATTGTGCCTACAATTTCCAATCCGACTTCCCATGTGCTGGGAGGAGTTAGGCAAGCAGGGCTTAACAGCATTTTGGTGGATGAAAATAGAAGGGCTGTCTACACCACTATGATGATAAATGATATTTACAGGGATTTTGCCATTAAGCATAAGCTTTACACTCCTGAAGGCTTGCGTAGCATAGATAGCGATTCAAATTTTACTGATGGATCTTTGTCGATGAAAGCTTCATGGATGATTATTCCAGAAGGCAAGAAGGCTCCGCAAGTAGCATATACTAAGAGAGCGACTTTATATAAAGTAGTGGATGTAAATGGAGAGTTGACAACATCAGATGATTTGCCTGAAAGCGACTCCAGACACAATTCTACAGTTGAGGAAACAGTTGCTTTAGTTGGTTTTCATATAGCAGCAGTCGTAAAGGATCATCCGGAATTCATTTGGGCGACATTTGAACATAAGGACAATGCGCCTAATTTGATATTGAAAAATGAAACGGAGCCTAGTCTTTTGGCAGGAGATGTTGTTTCTGATTCCAGTTATACATTTTATAAAGCGGGAACAAAAGTAGGGCTTTGCAATATAGCCAACCTTGGAGCATTGGAAGTTGATCCCAATACTCAGTTGATTTCTGGTTTTTATGGAGTGGATCCAACTACTCAGGTATATCGTAGATATCAGTTTGGAGGAGGAAGTGAAAACAATCAAGATAATATTGACTCTCTTAATCAAATCGTAAGAGCGAAATTGGCGAAGGAGAATTCCATTTGGCAGAATTATTATGAAGTTGGAGCCGTTTGGTTTGATTTGGACAAGGGAAAATTAGAGCCTGATTGGTCATTGACAGTGATTGATTCTATCCAAACAGGGTCTACGACTCTTTCGAATGCCACAATTGAGACTTTCACTCAGAATCCAGGACAGCAAAACAGTTGCTTTTCATGTCATAATACGACTCGATACAATCCGCCTCATGGCGAGCCGATTCCAGCGAAAAATGTGCTGACAAGCCATATCCTTTTGAAGAATTACAACGATTCGGTGGATACCAAAGAGATCATAAGAATGATCAAGCGTAGTCAATAATTTTTATCCCAAAGTAGATTTACCATGTCAAATAACGATATATTTAGAATACATCCTGCGATAGGAATCGCTAGGGTGGGGAATAGCGAAGAGTTTTATCTAGGGCCTGAAACAATGGCGGGGATGCCTGCTGAAAATTCAGGTGATCCATCAGGTGGCTTGCCAATCAAGCCGGAAACAGAAGACCAAACGATAACGAGCGACGACCTTAGAGATAATGAAGGACGATTGAAAAGGCAGGCGGCAAGGTTTAAGATCTTTGCTTATGATGAAGCTGAGGTGGGAAGCTACCCTGCTAAAGAAAGCAGAGAAATAAAGGTTGGCGATACAGTGACAATAGGCGGAGTGTCTCGAAAAGTGTCAAGCATACTTTGGCAAGTGCATTTGGCTAATAAAAAAGCCAACAGTTGGATAGAGCCTCATCAAGGAATTGAAGCATACGAACCTCAGGATTGCTCGGATAGATCGCCAGATATTAGAAATCCTAAGTTCGACGGGACAATTCCAACGGAGGATTTAGGCGATAATCTTTGTTGCGGTTCGTTGGATTCGTTGCAATCATCGGATAGGCTTGAAAAATTAGTTATAGATGCCGGACCTCATGTTGTGATGGCTTCTGAGCAGGCGATTTCCGATTCGTATTTGACTAAAGCAAATTTCGACAATAGTTCTCAGAACAACTTTATCGAGAATATTAATTTTTATTGTGGTGACGAGGGTAAAATTCCAGCTCCTGTGCCTGTGGAGTATCCTAAGCAATTTCCAAATTATCAAGGAGCGAACCCGCCAGAACATGAGAGAATAGATTCTATTGGAGAGATGCAGACTGATAAAGACGGGAGACTGTTGGTGATCGGTGCTTACGGCAAGGCTTCAGGTTTCAATAATGACGGAACTTACAACCCTGATGCTCCATTGAACGCGGATGTTAACAATGATAATTGGTTTGATGATACCGCGGATGGACCTGTTGAGGCGGTGTTGATATTTGAAGATGGAACAGCCCAAAAAGTCCAAGGAAGCGCATGGGTGATTACTTCTGATCCAGCATATGCTCCGCAGATTCCGAATATTGTTAATCTTTGGGAGGATATGTATAACACATGGGTGGAGAACTTTCAATTGGAGCCGAACTTATATAATACTAAGTTTGGAAATACCGCTAACGATAGAATTAATGCGGAATTCGTGTTAGGTGAAAATTATAATCCGGAATACAAGCCTGATTTTTCCCAACAAATCAAACCCCTTCTCAATGGTGTGAATTTGCAGCATTGGGCTACGAATTTATTGTCGACCGGTGTAGGACAACATAAAGCCGTTTCAGAGCTTCCCATGGAGAACCCAAACTGGGTCGGTTTGATGTCGTTTATTAGAAATCCAAATTTGAACAATAATAGTATGCCTCAGGATGGCACAAGAATGCCTTTGTCCTTGGGAGATTCAGAGCAAGATTTTCTGGCAATTTCGCGCACGCAATATTTCTTTGTTTATCAATGGCTTATTGCCGGCAAGGTTAGCGATGGTATGGTGCTTAGCTCTGGAGAAGAGCTGGATAGGAATGTTCTTGGCAATTGTCTCGGAGGTAGATTTAGCCCTGGGATTGAAATGACTTTCATCGTAAGGGATACGAACCTTTATTTGGATTGGAATGAAGCAGCAAATCAAGTTGGCGGACCTTTTAGAATCAATCAGGATCAAATCGATTATAAGAATTTGCCTTCTCAAGGAGCTGTATTGGGAGTAGGTTATATGCCATTGAGAGATTTTAAAGTTCAGCCCGGTGACATCTGCAAGTTTATGTCGATTCCATGGCATACTGACTATAATTCTTGCGCTACGCACACGCCTAGTCCGAATGCGATAGGAACGAATTTGACATATTGGTCTTGGCCGGCTCAACGACCAGTGGCTGTGTATAATTATGAAGATGTGGTTTGTCATGAAGGATTGAAGTTTCAAAGATTTTCGGTAAGAGGCGATGGAACGAATGCATACTTTGATCCAAAGACTGGAGAAATTCAACCTTACGATCAGGAAACGGTAAGCGCGAGAGTAGGCAGGTTTCAAGACAGAAGGACATTTGTAGGGAAGAGCGCTGAAACGGACAAGTTTAATAATTGGACGAAAATTGGAACCATAATTCAAGGCTCGTCGATTGATCAGTCGGAAGAAGATAAAGGAAAAGTTTCAGATGAACTTTTGCATACTTCATACTTGGAGGTTGCGAGCTTATTTGAAGAAGATGGAAGCAATAAGGTTGTTCCGGGACCAGTGCCTGAAAACCATGCGGTGGCTCCTCCAGAAGCTATGTGCCCGCATGCGTCCAAATGGATGAATAAGGAAAAGAAATAGTTTTGTTTGCAAAGGCGTTCGGAGGGTAATTATTTATTTTTCGTTCGCCTATTTTTTATTTTTATATGATTGATTTTTATGATGTGATTATCCTCGGCGGAGGCGTGGCAGGGAGTAGTTGTGGTATGGCATTGTCGCGTTTGGGGATTCGGAATGTGTTGATATTGGATGCTGGAAAAGATGATAGTTTTAAAATTGGAGAAAGCATCCCTCCTGTCGCAAATCAGCTGTTAAAGTATTTAGGGGTGTATTCCGATTTTTTGAATCAGGGTCATTTGCCATGTTTTGGCTCATGTTCTTATTGGGGAAATGAATTAAGAGGTTATAATGATACTGTTCTCAGTCCAGCAGGGAATGGATGGCATCTTGATCGCGGCAAGTTTGACGCTTTTTTATTGGAAAAGGCATCTGATTCAGGAGTGAAAGTAATCTACAAAGCTAATTTCGTGAGTTCAGAGATCCTTGATAATGGGTATTCTCTCAGGTATAAAAAAGGAGATCAATTGCATCAAGTTTTCGCAAAGGTGGTAGTGGATGCGACAGGGAAAAAAAGCGTGTGGGCAAAATCACAGGGAGCTAAACAAATTCAAGACAAGCCTTTGTATTGTTTAAGCAAGAGATTCAAGTTGAGCGAAGAAGATAAAGCGTCTAATTTGACGGAAATTGAAGCTGTGGAGGATGGTTGGTGGTACGGAGCGAAATTGCCAGATAATGAGTTTTTGGCGGCGTTTTACACGACTAAGGAACTTATAAGGCTGAAGGGATTACAGGATGAATGCAAATGGAGTGAAGGCTTGAGAAAGACGAAACGAATCAAAAATTCTATTTTAAATGCGCTTCCTGTAGATTCTGTTCCTCAAGGATGGATAGCTCCATCATTTAAATTGGATAGAATTAGCGATCGGAATTGGCTTGCTATTGGCGATGCGGCTTCTTCTTATGATCCGATTACTTCTAGGGGTATTTTCAAAGCGATTGACGATGCGATTTTTTCGGCTGAGCTTATTGCAAGAAAAGCAAGTGGCCAAGAAGATGCTTTAGAAGAAATGAATAAATATGTAAATATGAATTATGCTAGATATATCGATGAGCGGTTCATGTATTATTCTCTTGAGAAGAGATGGGAGTCGAGCGATTTTTGGATGGGGATCAATAGTCAAGAGGTATTCAGTTGAGTGGAAAAAGGTTGCCTGACTTTGAGCAATCTTATCAACAATTGCAATGAAAATATTTCGTAGGCGGTATTTATTTTTTTGGAAATAAAGTTATTTTGAATTGAATAAGTGTGTTATTATAAAGACGGCATTAATAGTTTTAGCTTATTTGCAATATGGTTGATTTAGAGCTAGATATTTGAAAATGTTTATTCATGTAGCTCTTAAAGTTTTTTGTTTTTAATATCAAGAGTTTGGGTTCATAAAAGAAACTTTAAATAGCAGAGCGTCCTTTAGGGTATCAAAGTTTTGCAAAGAGTGAGGTGTATTTCCGTCAAAGAACAATGTATCGCCTTCATTGATGTAGATTTCGTTTTCACCCATGCGGTAAGTTAATTTGCCAGATAAGTTGAATATTAGTTCCATGCCGTTTGCAGTAAAAGGTTCATGGTTAGTATTGGGTGATACTTTGACAATATTCGCTCTCATATTGACATGCTTGAACGGATAAGTCATCAAGTCATAAAACATTAATCCTTTTGAGTCTTCCTTGTCGTAGCCTTGTAGTTCATCCTTTTTGATATGAATAAAAGAGAATTCTTTAGCATTGACATTTTTTACTAGTTCCGACATGTCAACTTCGAGAGCCTCGGCGATATGAAATAATACAGGGATCGAAGGCACTGTTTTGAAGTTTTCTATTTTCGAAAGAAGACTGGAAGTGATACTGCTTTTGGTTGCAACATCTTGCAAACTCATTTTCTTTTCAGTACGTGTTTCTTTGATGATTTTGCCAATATTGCTTAAGCGATCACTTTTAACTGCCATGTCTTAAAATTTCATTTTTCAAATATTAGAATTTTTTGTCGAGACTAATGACTGCATGAAAGTCTTTGGATAAATTTACCTAGTTGTTTTGTTTATGATTCAAATAAATAGGGAAACTTATGTTGTGTTTTGACAAATCCTTCTTTTTTAAGCAAGTTATAAAATTGCTTAAAATTAAATAGCGGAATTTTAAGAAATTTGGGATCAATAGTTATGCAATAATGGATTTCTATGCTTAATAACTTTGTTTAGCGTAGTTTCCATGTTTTTGTTTGTTAAGTTTAATTCAAATTTCTCTTTTTGTTCTTTAATAAAGGTGATTCTAATTATTATTTCACTGTTGATAAATGAGCGATAGGATTATTTTATTTCTATTGTGATTAGATAGTTTCCTTTTGTTTTTGATATAAAATATAAATTGAAATTATCTTTTGTTATTGTGTTTTTTTAATTGTGAGGTTGTTGGAATAAGGCTTTAATTAAGGAAACTTATCATGTGAATTGGTTAGCTCGAAGTTTAGATTGATTTTATTTTTTCTTGTTGAAGATGAGTGAAATATTTGTTTTGTTATGATAAGGAATAGATTGTTGTTTTGAATAATTTGAAGAGTGTTGGGCTTGAGTTGAATGTGGAGGGGTATATTTGATGAAAAGTGAAGGGGGCTTTTAGCACCCCTTTTTTTGAAAAAGTTAGTTAGGATTATTTTGAGGGATATCAAATATTTCACCTCCGTCTATTTCTTCCATGGGCGTTTCTTCAAAAGTGAAGCTGAATCCTCCTTGCCCGCTTTCACCATTGCTTGAAGGTGCTGTAAGTGTGTATGTAGTGATTTTATTTCTATTAAACTCTAAATTACCTGAGTACAAGCTTTCCTCAATACCAGAATCGTGTATTTTGGTTATGGAGATGTAATTTTTGATTGTTTTGTTTAAGTAGGTGGAATCATTATTGATACTTGCATTGGCTATATAACTTAAATCACGAGATATAATTTTCATTGCCGTTGTAGTATCCTGGTCAAAGGTCATAGTTTTATCTTGAAATCTAATTTTGATTTGGCCATCATTCAAGTTTTGCACAACTAATCTAGATCCGTATGCAGCTTTATTTAATACAATGTTAATGTTATTGTTTTCTGAAGATTCATCAGGAATCACATATACCCTCCCTACATAAGCTTCAATTTCAGGATATGAACTAGTATAACTTCTATTGTTTTTGTCAAAATACGATATGTAATTAGAAAAAACATCTAATTTAGATGTTAGTGAATAATTAAATCCATTGCTAATTTTCTTGAAATAAAAAGGGTCTCCTAGATAAATAGAAATTGAATCAATTTCTGACTCTTTAAAGTTATAAAGTCCCCCACCAGTACCTTTTTTATATGAGACGACATCAAATTTATATTTTTTATTTGGAATCAGTTCGATTTGCATGCTATCTACATTATCGAATAACCCCCAAGCATACTTTTCACTATTTGTGTTGTTAGTATCCATTTGATAGACTTGTATCCCGAAGAATGTTTTTTCGTCGTTCATGATCTTTTTAGCTCTCGAAAAGCTACTCTCGTTTCTTAAGAGTTCACCTGCTACAGAAAGTTTATAAGTGATGGCTTCAGGATTTGAGGTTTCTGTTTGGTGATTGTTGTCGGCGCCTTTTTCCAAGTCTTCATTCTTGCAGGCAAATAATCCTGCCGCGATAAATAATGCGTAAATGTATTTTTTCATTTGTTAAATTTAGTTTTAGTAGTTTCCTGTTTGCTCTGTAGGCTTTTTGTTGATTATTAGCTCCTTGACTTATGGCTCAACATATAAGTATTCATCAAGAGATTTTTTATATAAGAGCTGTTGATAAATTAGTGGGAAAATAGAGGCTAATATCAAAGCCTCTTTTTTTAAAATAGATTTGATTTATTCTTGATTTATGATTTCTCCACCATCGATTTCTTCCATAGGAGTAATTTCATAGTTTATGCTGAATCCGCCTTTTCCATTTGGCTCTTGTCCTCCTGATGGAGCTGTAATAGTATAGGTCGTTAGTTTATTTCTTTTAAAATTCAATCTATCATTAAATAAAACTTCTTCAATGCCAGATTCATGAATTTTGGTAACATTTACGTTGTTTCTGTAATTTTTATTAAGAGTTGTTGAGTCGTTAAATATTGACAGTTCTGATACTGAGTACAAGTCATATGAAATTGTTCTTGGATTTGTAGTTGTATCTGAGTCAAATATCATTTCGTGGTCATTATGCTTGATTTTTATTTGTCCTTCAGTAAGGTTTTTGATAGTGAATCTAGCTCCGTAAAAAGCTTTGTATAAATCGATATTGATAGTTTGACTAGCAAGAGAGTCATTCAGGTCAATATATCTTTTACCAACATATGCCTCTATCTCTGGATACTGTGAAGTGATTCTATTGTTTTCAGAATCAAAGTATGATATGTAATTATAAAATGGATCTATCTTTTCATCTATGGAATAATTAATGCTATTTTTTATTTTTTTACCAGAGTGTGGACTGCTAAGTATATTGTTGTAATTTTTATATAAGTTTTTACCAGTACCACTATGATAAGCGGTCATATCAAATCGATAGTCTTTGTTTGGCAATAGGTTGATTTCAATACTATCTAGATTATCAAATATCGCCCAAGCATAATTATTTCTTCCAAAATTTTGAACATAGTTTTCACCCCATTCACTATTTATTATTGCAAATGAATCTAATTGATAAACTTGCAAAGCATAGTAGACTGTTTCATCAGTTTCTTTAATTCTTGAAAGATCAGTTTCATTTTTTTCTAGCTCTCCAGCTATAGAAAGTTTGTAGGTGATGGCCTCAGGGTTTGAGATTTCTGTTTGTTGATTCTTGTCGGCGCCTTTTTCCAAGTCTTCGTTCTTGCAGGCAAATAATCCTGCCGTGATAAGCATTGCGTAAATATACTTTTTCATTAGTTAAATTTTTTATTGAAATAGTTAAATTGATAGCAATGTTAGTAGAAATGGATTAGTTTTCAAATTAATTGATTATAGAAAATATTTATATAATTATATTTGCTGCAATTGATTACATGTTTTATTATATGTATTATCATTAAAATCAGATATTGTCCCTCTATATTTTTAAATAAAAAAGAGTTTAGTTTAAATTTTAAGTTTTAGAAATCAAAAAAAATCCCCTGAAAAAACAGGGGATTAAATTTAAGTCGAAAAAATACTATTGGAATATTAGTGTTTTAATAGGATTGCATACCTCCGCAATCGCAATCATCTCCCATAGGAACTCCAAAGATGCTAGTGTACCTTTCGTAGAATCCATTGCGACTTTTGATTTTATCATTGGTGCCATGACCGCACTCTATACCTCCGTTGATAATATTGATCGTCATGCCAAAGCCGGGCTTGCGTCCTGCTGACAGGTCTTCTTGGCTTGGCTCCCAATTGCCCACCATCACATCATGACACGAAGGCTTGGGGAACTGGGGCGTCATCCAAAACCAAATAGCTGATTGAAATGAAATGATCGCGTCTTTGGTTAATTTGCCGGGGTCGTCTAATAGCACATTTTTGTCGCCATATAGAAAGTCGCTGAATTGGCCATAATTATAATTCCAGCTCAGTTGGATAGGCCCTCTTCCATGATATGACTGGCCAGGAGCAGGCGGATAGTATTTATTAGTTTCGTCTCTATAGCTGATTGCTCCTCCATTTTCGTAACCAACTTCTTCTCTGAAATGAAGTCCCCAAGCATATTGACCTCCAGGAGCGGTAGGCCATCCTCCAGTAGTTTCATGAGAAATATTGGCTAGAAAGGCTGCCAACTCCTGGCTTCTTTGTGTTTCAGTGCCTTGATTGAGGAAGTTGGCATAATCCACCTCAGTGGTGACTATAGGCTTGCTCTGGTTCCATTCCGCATTAAAGTCATCCTCCTCTTTGAGAAGTTTTTCTTCGCCAGTTTGCTTGTCTATTCGGGTTATTCTTTGAGCGGAATATGTGTCGGTAATCACCCTGCTTTCGATTTTTAGCATGATATTCTCCAGACCGGCCGCCGCTTTTATCAATGCCTCATAGACAAAGAAATCTTTTTCAGGATTGATTTCCCAATTATTGGATTGTTCAGCTCCATATCGATAAGGAAAGAACTCTTCGTATTCTTCTTTGCTGATGAGGTCGCCAATGGTAGTATTTGGCAACTCGCCATCTCCTGGATCCGGGTTGTCAGGATTATCCGGGTTATCCGGATCAGTAGGATCTCCAGGGTTCGGGTTTTCGATGATATCGTTTTCGCCATCCTCGCTGCAAGAGTACATGAGCACTCCCAATGAGAGGAATACCAGCAGGCTTATATTTTTAAATTTCATTATGCTCTCCTTTCTTATTGAAATGTGTCAACTACAGTATCGATCAGCGGACTTTGGTTATTGGACGTTTGTCTTAGCTTTCCGCCATAGACTGAACTAACCGATCCATAATTCACATCACCATATACTTGCCATACGATGGCACCAGCCAAATTATTGTCTTTGATATATTCAGCTTTTAATCTGATGGACTCTTGATCATCGTAGCTGATGAAGTAGTTTCCATTGGTTTTGTAAGGAACTTTAGCTTGATCGTCCCAATGCCTAGTCCATCCAGCGGTGTTTTTGTCAATATAGGAGAAGAAAGGAGTGCCGTCAAACTGCCCGAAATTATCATAATCAGCTGCTGATTCAATTGCCCCGTCTGGTTGTATAGTCATGCTTCTTTTCACCAAAGGAGTGTGCAATGCGGCATTTCCTTGGGTAACAACAGCTCTTCCGTAAAACGGCATGCCCATATTTACTTTCGACATTTGAATGCCTGAATTGGTCAATGCTTGTCTTGTAGTTTCCCATGATAAAGTACCTTCCTCTTCTCCGTCATAAGGATAAAGCGGTGAATTGTGCCCAGCCTTGGTTGACCAGCCTCCATGCATATCATATGACATGATATTGTAGAAATCCATAAGTCCATTGAGTTTTCCCCAATTGAATCCTTGAAGTTTTTGAGGAACAGTGCTGAAGCAAGAGGTGATCAGTCTGTTTTCCCCTAATTCCGCCCTAAGCTCTTCCACAAGTTTTTCGAAATTGACGAAATCCGATTGAGAGCCTGTGAAGTTCATGCCGGCGAATGGGCCAGGGTACTCCCAATCAAGGTCGATGCCATCGAAGCCCATTCTTATTAATATTTTGCAATCTTCGATAAATCGTTTTCTTTTAGCAGGATCGGCTGCCATTTCAGGAAAATGCTTGCACATGCTCCACCCACCTATTGATGCCATTAGTTTTGTGTTATTTTCTTTTGAAAGCTCAAAGAGGCCTTTGGCGCTTCCGGTTTTATGCAATGGGATAGGAAATTCGCCTGTGAGGCCTGTAGGAATATGCTTCCAGCCTCCATTGTAGTTTTCGTATTCTCCGTTCAATTTGTCTTGATTCCATTCGGAAATTTCATGGACAAGATCCAGATCTCCATATAGCAACCAATAATCCCAACTATCATAAACATTTCTTAACAGATGATTTGGATCTTGTTCCACTCCTTGCATCCAAATGTCTTTGTTCCTATAATCGCCGGAATGGATGGAGCCATCTTTGGCAACGCCAAAGAATGAATAATTAAGAATAGTATATTTAGAGAAGTCCAAATTTAATTGGTTGCAGACACCTTGGTCAGGAAGTCCGTGCTCGGAGGTTTTCCAAGCATCCCATTGTGTAATGTATCCTATTACTTGTTTCCCGCCTATAGTAGAAGGCGGGTTAGGATTTGCAGGATCCAATGGATCATTTCCATCCGAGGGGTCGTCAGGGTTTTCAGGATTATTAGGGTCTGATGGATCGGTGATTTCCGTAACATCGCTATCATCTTTGCATGAATATAGCATGCCTGTCATGATGAACAAAGCCATCATGATATAGATCAAATTCCTTTTCATAATTAAAATATTTTGCAAATAACGTTTAAGGTATTTTTTCTTGGTCCATATATGCTATTGAGCTAATGATAACTCAAGCACAGGGAAGCAAAGCATCTACCTTAATGCGCTGTTTGGCATTTTCATAAATAAGTTAAGGGTTGCTGCAACTGATAATAGTTGAGCAATTTTCATTTCCAATAAAATAGCAGCTGAAGCAGTTTTAGCTTAAAAGCAAAGCAGGAGGCCGCTCAATACTGACTTGAACAAAATATTGGTACCAATTGAAAAAATAGTCGTTATGTGATTTCGAAATCTTGAAGACTTTGTTCAGTAGAGGTTTATTAATGTTGATTTGTTGCAAACAATACCTTTTGGATATTCTTATGCTAGCATCAGTATCGCAATCGTAGTTGCTTTGGCTGCATACACAATCACCTTCCTGTGACATTTCAGGTATGCTGTCAAGCATGCCCGTTAATGTCATCAATGCTAGCAATGCGTACTGCAGCGATCGGACGATATTTTTGCGTATATAATTCAAAAGGTTTTGTTTAAATTCATCTCCAATACAAAGGTGAGATTTAATCATGATAAATAAAATGGCAAAAACGCGTTGGCTTTTTTCTGCACGTATTATGATAGAATTTTTCCACAGTTGTAAAATTTCATAAGCATAATTAATGAAATCATTTAGATTAATAATATGATTATTAGTATTTTTCGCTTCCTTTGAAGCCGCATGTTAAAAAACTTTAAAATTCACATGGCTTTTAAAAAGTCAATTTTTACTATTAAAAGTATATTATAATGACATTTTTGTTAAATTCAAGTACAATTCAACGGCTTACAGTTTTCTTTTTGGGGCTTGCCATATGCTTGTCATCACTTTCTGCGATTGGACAGGAGAAGAAGATCAAGGTAGAGGACTTCAAAAGAGTTGAGATTCATCCTCATATCGCAGTTACTTTTCAAAAAGGAGATGAAGAATCTGTCCGGATAGTCAATGATGATATCCCTCACGATAAGTTGCAAGTCAAGCTAAGAGGCAAAACATTGCAAATTTATCTATTGGATGCGAAGAATATTGTGAAGAAAGAGAAGTCCAAGAAAAAGCACGATTACAGTTATAAGAAATCGATATACGGAGATGCGACAATGGAGTTGGTCGTAACTTACTCGTCATTGGAGAAAGTTGTAGTAAAAGGGGCGGAGAAAGTTCGTGTGAATGGTTCTCCTTCAGATGGCTTTCTGAAGTTTGTGGTTATGGGAGAAAGCAAACTCTCAATGCAATCGGTGAATATGGAGAAGTTCAAGTTGTTGGCTTATGGGCAAAATGAGATCTCTATTGAAAATGCGGAGCTTCAAATAGGGAAAGTAAAGGCATATGGGGAGAATGAGTTTTACATTTCCGAGGGAGATGGAGATGAGGTGACTTGGAAGTTGTATGGTGAAAATGAGGTAAAAGCTCAGGAGTTGACCACGAAAATCAGTCGGATAAAATCATATGGGGATAACAATGTCAAAGTAACAGCCAATAACAGTGTGAAAATCACTGCATTTGGAGAATCAGAAATAACTTACTCCGGCGAAGCAAAATTAAGAAAAGGGATAACCATCGGAAGAACCAAAATTAAGCGTGAGACTGTGCGATAAACAATGAAAAAGTAATGAATAATGGATTGATATATAATGTAATATTTTTTTAAATCATTTGTTGCAAGCTCTGCGAGCTGTTTGGGTACTTGATTTCGTTTGTTAGTATAAAAATGAATATTTTGAGGGCATAACTTTTGAAACGTTGATATTAGATATCATAAATCTTTTGCGCGAAAGTAATTAATGCTTTCAAAAGGCAATCTTTTGGAAGAGATTTCAAATAATTATTTCATTAAAAACTAAGTATTATGTGGAATGTAATGAACCTTCAAAGATTAGAAGCAAAAGATGAAAACAAGTCCGGATTTAGATCGGGGTGCCATGACTCGCAAATCAGCGCTAAGTGCTGTGATTCTCAGATTAGCGTAGCTTCATAAAGCTTGTTAAGCCCAAAGCCGATAGCGGTTTTGGGCTTTGTTATTTGGTTTTAATTTTTTCAATATCAATCAGTTCATTATGCATGGCAATATCGAAAGGCGAATAGCCAAAGGAGATCTGTCTCCATACTTATTTAACAGTTCCTACTTTTTTTCTTCAATGGGCGAATATCGTTCTGAGGATAATGCATACAAGGAAATTTTGGATCAGGTCTTGGGTGAGTCTTGGAACACTATAAGGCGGGAAGTATGGTATGTTTCTGAGCCGCTTGACACTAAAGTAGAAGCCAAGGGCTTTAAGATACATGTTTCATTGATATCGGATTTGGGAGTTGATGGACTGAAAAAGATTGTTCCTGTATTGAAAAAGCATTCAGTGGCATTTAAAGTCTTGGTTGATAAGAGAGTTCATGATTACTTTAATTCACAAGCTTGCAATAAGGCTGCCTGCGGCAAGTTCATTACAATGTATCCATCGGATTTGGAGACATTTAAACTGCTTATGGAAGAGCTTTATAGCAAAACAAAGGAACTTTACGGTCCATATATTTTGAGCGATAAGGCATTTAAGGACAGCAAATGTCTTTTTTATCGTTATGGATCATTTCTAGGAACGAGCAAAAGGGATGTGTTTGGGGAGAGAAAGACGGTCATGCTTGATGATGAAGGAGGCGTTGCGGATAAGAGAATGCCTTATTTCTTTTTGCCGGATGGAGTGGAAGATCCATTTGGAGAAGAGGTTGAATACCCGGAATCTACCATATTGAATGGCAGATATGAAGTGACTGAGCCTATTTCCAATCATTCTTCCAAAGGCGGTGTCTATTTGGCTTTGGATAACAACACAGGTAAGGAAGTTATTATTAAAGAAGCAAGGCCTTATATAAATCAGAATAGCCTCGGGCAAAAGGACGCTGTTTATGGACTTGAGCATGAAGAAAAAATATTAAGAAAACTGCAAACATCAGGCAGAGTGCCGCTAGTGATAGATTCATTTCAAGAATGGGAACATAGATTTTTAGTTATAGAGCTGTTTGATTATGAGTCATTGGGGAGCTATGCGGATTGGGAGGAGCAAAATGTTGTTATAAAAGGCTGGAATGATACAGAGAAAAAGACAGCTTTTTGCCGAAGGTATTTGACTTTATTGAAAGACTTGGTTGATACCGTTCAAACTATACATGAGCTTAATGTCGTTATAGGCGATTTGGCTCCGCAAAATATACTTTACGACAAAACTACGCTTAAAGTAAAGTTGGTGGATTTTGAAGGAGCTTACGATTTGGATAATGGAGATCATTACTTGAGGGTTACTACCAGAGGTTTTTCTGAAGGATCAAATGAAAATCCTGATTTTTTGAGTGATTGGGCTGCTGTAAGTTTAGTGGCTGGACATATGTTGCTGCCAATATGCCATTTGTTTGCGATTAATTCTCAAGCAAAGAATTCTTATTTGAGATCGGTTGTCAGCGCTCATGACTTGCCAAAAGAGATTTTGCAGATAATTGAAACTTTGAAAGATGATTCACAGAAGTCATTGTTGTTAATGGATGAATTGGGTGAGAAGCTTGAGAATGGATTGAAGGAAGTAAAGGAGTCCATGGAGGCGATAAGCGATTATAGCAATATTGTTGACAATATTGAAGGTCACATAATGAAGTTTATTGACGAGCCTTATGGCAAGTATGGTTTGCCACTGGATTATAGAGTGCATAGTACTAATGAGATGTCATATGCTTATGGCTGGGCAGGCGTTGCTGAGTTTATGAGGCTAAAAGGCGATGTTTCTAAGAAATTTGAAGATGCGTATTTGAAAAAGGTTGAAAAGATTAATGCGCAGTTATTTGCCCCTGGGCTGTTGATCGGTTTATCAGGAGTTGCAGTGCAACTTCTTGAAAGTGGTAATACGAAGAAGGCTAAAGAATTGATGGAAAAAGTCTATTCCATGGATCAGCTTTTTGATTCAATGGATTTGTTTAACGGAGTGTCAGGATGGGGATTGGCGAGTTTGAAATTTTATCTTCATACACAGAAGAAAGAATTTTTACTGAAAGCAAAGGAGGCATTTGACCATTTACATAACCATCTTGGCGAAGGCTCAGGAATGTTGGAAAATGTCGATGGATTGAAATATTCGGGATTGTATCATGGCATAAGCGGAGCGGCATTGTTTGGTTTGAGAATGTATCAGTCAACAAGAGATCGAAAAGCTTTGAAATTGGCTGAAAAATGGTTTGATGCAGAGTTGGAAGCTTCCGAATACTTGGATGGCAAAAGAGTCTGGAGAAGAAATTATTTGGCAAAAGTAAAATATCCTTATTTGAGAATGGGCTCAGCTGGTATTGGAATCGTTGCCTTGAGGTTTTACAAGGAAACGGGCAAAGAGAAATATTTATCAGCTGCACTGGAGATTGCGGATGCGATTAAAGGTAAATATTGTTTGCATCCGGGAATGTTTATTGGGATGGCGGGTATCGGTGAGTTCTTTTTTGATTTGTATCAGCAAACTGATGACAAGAAGTTTTTAAGCGAAGCTCAGCATATAGCAGAAAGAATATTGCTGTATAAATTTGATGGAGAAAAAGGCACGGCATTTCCAGGCGAGGAATTGGCAGCATACTGTCTGGATTATGGAACGGGCTCGGCGGGAATAGGAATGTTTCTGTTGAGGTTGTCTGGTGCCAAGGAGATCGGTTTGCCTTTAATCGATGATGAGCTTTTCAATAATAATTGCCAGAAAGCTGTTGAAGATCAAATCATGACCTCGAATTAACTATGAATAGTTTTATCAATGAATCAAACCATGTCGATAGAGCTGAATTCAAAAGCATGATTTTCGCTTTGGATAGGGAATTTGGCTTTATGGATTCTGCAAAGTCTAATGATATTACTTCTCAACAAGACTTTATAAGGCTACATGATTTGACAGAGGAATTTTATAGAAATGTTCATTCAGATATTTTTGATGATTTTGTTCCGATCTATCACTCTATATGGAAGCTGAGAGTGAGGGACTCCATAGGGATAAGGAATATGCATCAAGATGGAGGAATTCATTATTTCGGAAAGAAAGGTTATCAATCGAGAATGGTGACTTTGTGGACCAATATGCATAAAGATAAGTTTGAAGCTTTAGGAGACAAAGAACTTGGAATTTATGTGGTTGAAAACTCCGGCAAGCAAAATAACTTGCTGTATGAAACATTGTCTCAAAGTGACTCGCATTTTTTTCAGAAAGGCGATGATAAACTCTATGATATAAGGCAAATTTCGAATCAAGGTGTGAGCTTTCCATTGAAAAACCTTGATCGAAGGGAATTTTCCTATAGCAAGGGCACTACTATTCGTTTTAATAGTCATTTGCTTCATGGAACAATTCCTTCAGAAATAACTGATTCGGATACTTTAGATAATTTTAGGGTTTCTTTGACTAGTGTTTGGGTTCATCGAGAGGACTTGAATGCTGATATTTTAGAAATGAACAAGCGGGAGCTGGTTGATATTTTTTGCCAAGGATATAATGATGAACAACGAAGCCGAATATTATCTCATTTAAACCATGTCTGCGAAAAGGAACTGTATAGAATAGAAAATATTAGCAGGCTGATAAGTCATTTTCTCAATAAAAATAAAAAAAACTATGAGCAATGAATTTTCAACTTCAGGAAGTTCTTGGATGCAAGACAATATGTCATTGATAGGTCCTCGAAAACTTATCGATATTTGCATAACAGGTTCTCATGATTCAGGAATGAGCAAGATTACCGGACACACACTTGGAGGAACGGAGTGCAATACGATTACCCAGACACATGATGTGGGCGGACAATTGAATTTAGGCGCCAGATATTTCGATATTCGACCAGTGATAACAGGTGGAGGATATTCCACAGGACATTACACGCATGTTGGAGATACCAGTTGGCAGGGAGCTAATGGAGAGACGATACAGGAAATTATAAACGGTGTCAATGCATTTACCAGTGAAAACGCTGAATTGGTGATTTTAAATCTATCGCATTCCTTAAATACCGATTTGGGAAATAATAGCTACGCTTCCTTTACTCAGGATGAGTGGAATGGATTATTCAAAATGCTTGCTGATGAGACGAATGGCTTGAAATTTTTATTCTCAATGCCGTCTGATAGCGATTTGACGAAGCAAACTTTGGAGACATTCATCGGAAATGGCAAGTCTGCGGTTATTGTTATTGTTGAAGGAGATAATGTGGACTTAAGCGATTACTCTGGCAAAGGTTTTTATCCTTATTCATCCTTAAATGCTTATAATAAATATTCGGATACAAATGACGTGAATGCGATGATGAGCGATCAGTTAAAGAAGATGAAGGAGCAAAGGGAAAAAGGAAGCTATTTTTTGATTTCTTGGACTTTAACGCAGGATGCGGTTCAAGCTGTGGGCTGCAATTCTCCAATATTTCCAGCGGATAGTGTTTTGGACCTTGCTTCCACAGCGGATTCAAAATTATTGTCTCATCTGAAGCCCGCGATCACTCAAAGCGACTATCCCAATATCATTTATATAGATGATATTGTTAATCGCGATTTTGTCACTGTGGCGATGTATGCTAATGGTTTGATATGATCTTTTGTAATGATAAAAAAAACGCTGCCCCAAAGTTACTGGGACAGCGTTTTTCAGTGAAAGGTTGTGCTTATAATTTTTTTGGGTAATATTATTTTGGAGTTAATTTCATGTAGCCTGACTGTGGCGAGAAGTTCCCTACATCATCCAGCTCTTTTTCAACCATAGGCATAACAATAACGAGTATTTCGGAAATTTTCACATCATCTTTACTTGGGCCGCCAAATAGAGAGTTGTAAACAGCGCCTGACATTTTTGTGCCTGTATTTAGGCATTCGGCAAGGGGAACGACAATATCGCTCATTGCGTCATAATTGAATACTCCAATGCTACTTACGTGCTCGTCTAGCGTAATGTGTCCCTCATAGGCTTGTATAAACGCAGGAGTGCTCCATGCTTCATTGGCGGCAATTGCAAAAGTATGCGGAAGCCCATTGGCGCTGATTTTAATCTGGGCTATTTGATTGCTTTTGCTTTTGATTACATCTCGCATCAAGCCATGAAATTCATAGCCATTAGTAGTTTTCAATACCCTTCCGTTGTTATTTTGTTCGTTGCTATTGGTATTGAGCTTGTTTACTAAGCCGTCATATGCTTCAAGTCCTCCCTCACCATACATGCCCATCATATAAGTAGCTACGCCATCACATATCTTTGCCATCGCGTTTTCATATTTGCTTTGGCCTAACAATGCTGTTAATGAGGCTGATAAATATTCCCAGTCGGATAGTTCATTGTCAATCTCTATATGTTCGTTGCTATCATTGCTATTGTGCTTTTGCACCTCTTTTTTCATTTCATCTATCACTCCGCTTTCTCCGGAAACAATATACTTGGAGTGAAGCTCATTCATAAATTGAAAGCTCATCCTGCTAAGCATGGTCTTGACAAATTGTGTCTCCGACAATTGCAAGCCTTGATTGTCTTTGTTTAGAAGTTGATATAGTTCTTCTTTTTTATCTTCGTCTACAAATAGATGATCTATTGATTCTCTAAGCGCTGGCAAACTGACGTTTCGAAAATCTGGGTCTAGCAATAAAACTCGTTTTAGGTTTTTATATCCAATAAGATCTTCTTGAGGTATCCATGCATCAGTTGTCTCATATTGATATTTGAAGTCTTGATCGTCTTCCAAGTCGGTTCTTTCTTGGAGAGCGCCATCCCTGCCTACGGAGTAAAATAGCGACATTGGCCCATGATAGACGACATCTTTTTTCGTTCCTTGGTCTTCTGTTACCATTTCAACCGTTGAATTCGTTCTGTCAAGAAAAGCTCTCCTTTGCACAGTGCTTGAATCGTTTGAAGCTAACTGAGCCGTGTTTGTTTGCGTATTCGTAGCTTTGCTGCCTTCACTCATCGCTTTGGCTCCCATGAGATCAGCCTCACGTTCCAGTCCCGCATCGTCATTGATATTCACTTTGCCTTTCATCTGCCTTGTGGGCTTCACTCTCCCTTCTTTTTGTTGCACGACATGCCATGCTTCATGGGGCAGATGTTTTTCTTGGCCGGATGCCAAGTGTATGTCATTGCCTTGGGCAAATGCATGAGCTTGCAACTGGGCGGGTTTGTCGGAATTGTAGTGCACTTTAACGTCATTCATTGATTGGCCTGACAGGCTTTCAATTCCTGATTTAAGTTGCTTGGGCAAGCCTCCTTGGCTGGTGGAGCTCCCGTTTGATTGCTGTTGGGAAGTTTGGTTGTTTTCCTGCCTTTGGATGGCAGGTGTATTGAAATAATTTTCTTCTTTTCTTTGGACAGTATCAAGATCTTGAGAATCTCTGGAATAATCGGTTTCCGTTTTTTTTCTTTGAACGGCTTGCCAATTCTCTTTCATTTTCTGATCTGCTTTCATTTGAGCCAACTTGTTGAAGTTGTTTTGATAGCTGTTTTGATCTCTTTTCTCCATAAAATATGATCAGTTAATTGTGAAGTTGTTTGAAATAGGAGCCGTATAATAAATAAAAACTCATTAAAAATATAATTATATGTATTTTTATTCTATTTTTTTGATAAGAATAGAATAAATCTAATTAACTCTATGTGGTTTATTATTAAAATGTGAAATTTTAATTCTTGTTTTTGATGATACATCTGTGTAAGGTGTGTAAGCTGAAATTCTATAAATGATTAGATGTTTTTTAATTGTATAGTTTCCATTTTGTGTGTTCTTTAATTTATGTGTTTTATGTAATTATTTATGTTTAGGGAGTTTTTTGATTCTAAGCATAAGGAACTAGTACAAAAATGAAGAAAAACCATGGCTGTCAATGCATATATACTAGTTGAAACGATTATATTAATTACATATTTTTAAATTGAGTTTCCATTTGTGTGTTTGTTGGTTTCCTTTTAAGTGCTAAAACATCTAATAACTTACATGCTGTTTTCTTTCATTCCAATTACATGTAATATTGTGTCAAATACATGCAATATTGTTGAAAAGCTTCTGTTTTAGTCCTTAAAGGTTCATTTTTGTACTATATAATACCTATTTCAAATAAATTTTTCAAAACTAAAAACCATAAGCGGAATGGAAAAAAACTACAGGAAACGTACTTCGTTTCTGACTAGAGGACTTGCTTCTCTAATTTTGGTGTTCTTTTTTTCAGTATCTGGTTTCTCTTTCGGAAGTGGAGACTGGAATATATTGAATCAAGATTCGCCGAATGCGGGAGGCGAGATTGCCTTCGAGATCGAGCGTTACGATGGAGGTAATAGGATCGATCATAATCTTTATCTTGAATATCAAGATCCTTCAACATTTCAATGGATAGAATTCGTATGGATTGAACATTGGAAAGATGATGGAAATAAGTACAGAGCTTACTCTAGAAATGGTAATTCTGTATCTTTTGATAATTACAATCGGGATAATAACGGTAATGGGTCAAATCGCTATTATTATGTATGCCGATGGAGGCCTGATGTGGCTTTAGCCAATAAAGATATTCAAGTGCGTGTAAGAGAGGAAAACACGGTGAAGGATACGCGCACGATCAAGTTCTATGCGCCAAAAGTCCCTACCGATATCACTGCGACCTATCAGACGGAATGCAGCAAGATCGATGTGGAGTGGGCAGAGCCTGATAATATTGGGGACTATGATGTGGAATACTACATTTACAGAAGAACTAAAGGAAGCTCTTCAAGATCGTACTTAGGGAAAGTTACCAAGAACAGCAATTATACGACTAAAGATGGGAAACGAAGGTATAAATACTCCAATAGCAGAACTTCTGAAGTAGAGTATGAATATTATGTAAGGCCTAAAACTATCGGAAGTTATACGTATACGATTAGAACAGGTGGTTCCAAGACTATAAGCAATATTTCAAATTATGCGGATTATGAAAATCCAGTTACTGGAGCGATCAAGCCAAAACCAGTAAAAGTGACTGGCATAACAACTGAGGCCGGATGCGATGGTAACACTGTGAAGTGGTCGTATAATTTTGGAGAATTGTCTAAAGTCGATCACTTCAAGATTATTCGTTATCTGAATAATTCCACATCAGAAAATAAAACATGGGATGTGGCAGTAAACGCAGGGAATTTCTCATTTGAAGATACTGACGCTACTCCGGGACAATTGTACAAATATGCTGTAGTTGCGCTTAATGATTGTGATCAAGGGCATTCGACAGTGAATGACCGTCAACCTGCGACTCGAATCTCTCCTATTGCCACAGATTTGACAGCCAGTTTGTCTCAGACG
The DNA here is from genome assembly GCF_036492635.1 of Aureibacter tunicatorum. GTDB lineage: Bacteria > Bacteroidota > Bacteroidia > Cytophagales > Cyclobacteriaceae > Aureibacter > Aureibacter tunicatorum. The sequence continues at coordinate 4,621,178 of NZ_AP025305.1, read as the reverse complement.
CTTACGGCATTGCAGCTTTCTTGGAAGAAAATGACACATGCTACGGGCTATACGATTGAGAGAATCAACTTGAGCACGTCGGTTACTGATATTGTTCAGATAGATAATGGAAATACAACTTCTTATATTGACACCGATGTAAGTGTTTGTTCTCAATACAGGTATTCGGTAAAAGCTACAAATTCATGCTTTGAATCTAATGAAGCGACGATTACGGGTGTGTTTACAGCTAATTTGTCGAGTTATTTTACAGCAGGAGATTTGGAAGGTTCTAAAGGTTATTTTGGAGACAGAATAGAGTTAAGCTGGAATAAGAATCAGGATTACACAATCGACAGGTTTGTCATTTACAGGCGTGAAGCAATTGGCGGAAGTGGATTTACAAAAGAGGAAACACTTAGCGCTGATGCTACGACTTGGAGTGACAGAGATGTTCAGGCTTATAAATTATACGAATACAAAATCGTAGGTGAGTCTGATTGTGCTTCAGGAATTATCAAAACCAATGAAATCACTACAGTAGGTTTCAAACTTCAAAGCGGTATCATCAATGGACGCATATCTTTCAAAGATGGTTCTGCCGTGCAAGGCGCTGAAGTATTGGTGGCTAACAATGATGGTTCTCAAACAGGAAAATCTTTGGAGTTTGACGGATCAGATGATTATATCAATATAGCTAAGACTTCTGATTTTACAGATGAGGGTACTGTTGAATTATTCTTCAAGCCAAAGCATAATGGTGGAGCGAAAAGTACACGTACTCATTTGATGGGATGGAAAAACTATTACTTATACTACGATGAAGTGAATAAAGATCTTTACGTCAAGTTCAGAAAAAGCAATAATGCTTATACGACTAAGAAGCTGAATGATGCTGACAATAAGGTGTTGGATGATCAATTCAACTCATTGGTATTGGCTTATAAAAGAGAAAATAATGAGCATGTTTATTCTGCTTGGTTGAATGGTGTGAAGATTAACTCTGGTACTGTTTCGACTCATTCGAATATGCCGAATGCCAATAATCTTTCATTTGGTGGACAAAAGTCAAACTATGTAGGCGGTTCGGAGCAGACATTTGAAGGGAATCTTGATGAATTAAGATTTTGGTCAAAATTCAAATCTGATGAAGAAATAGAAAGAGACTATAACAGATATTTGTCCGGTGGAGAGGAAGATTTGGTGATGTATTGGAGAATGGATGAAGGTATCAGTAACAATGTCTATGACTTGGCGCACACAGGAACGACTTATCATAAGAATGAAGGCGCTTTGCTTAATGGACCTTCTTGGTCGGATGAAGTTCCTGATAAGAGCATATTGGCATTTAAAGGAATCACAGACCAGGATGGTAACTATACAGTCAATAGCATTGTGTATAATGATGCTGGTGGCAATTTTAGTATTACTCCTTATGTCCCTCAACACGAATTTGAGCCTGGTAAGCAAGTATTGTTTATCGGAGAAGGTTCTTCAGTGCATAACCGTGTAGATTTTGTAGACATTTCCTCTTATCAAGTTACTGGTACTGTCAAGTATAAAGATACTGATTGTTATGTAAAGGATGCTCAGGTGAACATCGATGGTGAACCTGTTATCATCAAAGGCCAGCCGGTAAAAACGGATGCAAGCGGAGCTTTTAGCATCGATGTGCCGATAGGCGAGCACATTATCACGGTAGAGAAAGGCAAGCACGTATTCAGCGTAGGACAATGGCCTACTAACGGAGATGCGTTTTACTTTGATAGACAAATCACTGGCATCGAATTCATAGACAGCACAACGCATATTCTTTCGGGTCGTATCGTTGGTGGTCAGCGTGAAGGTGAAAAAGAAATAGGTTTTGGTCTTTCGACAAATAACGTTGGTGTTGCGACATTGAAGCTTAAGTCTCAAAGAGGAGACGGTTGTGCTCAATACACTATTTCTTCAGATGCCAATACTGGTGAATATGAAGCGAGAATATTACCATTGAAATATGTGGTTGAGTCAGTAGTTATTGACAACAATCCTTCTGTAAACTTTGGAGATCAAGATATGCTTGATGTTTCTTTGGATATAGAGCCTACAGAAGTTGAGCATCCTGAAGATGTTGAAAAAGCAAGACCTAGAGATCCTTATGCTGATCCTGAAATTTCGGAAGATGAAATAAGAACTTATTCTTATCATTACAAAAGAAACTTCATCTACAGATCCAAGCCTTCGATAGACGTTACACAAGCGGATGGAGATCCATTTATCGGAGAAGATAAAATCACGCTTTATTATACTGATGATGAAGGTGATGATGCAAGCACAGACTTGGATATTGATCCAGCTAATAACAGCGGAGAATATGTGTTTGGACATCCGGTATTCGAGACTTATTCGGATTATAATGCCAAGATTAGCATCTTTGAGCGTTATGTGAATAATGACGAAAGCGCGCCAATCGCTGAAGACAGAGTTCCTGTTAATGATGGTGAGATATGGATTACAAATGACTTAGGTAAATCTATTGATACAGAATACAGAGTCGTTGGTAATGCTGAAGTGATTCAGATGGCGGGAGCAGAAGGAGATACTCTTTATACATTTACAGCGGGAGATCCGAATATCTTGGCTGATCAAGGCACGCCTGCTAACAGCTATACTTCTGTCATGGGAGTTTCTGTAAGAATCGGAGCCAATACTTACAACTGGATTCCTGATCATGCAGATATCTTTAGAGGTATCGTATTGGGTAATATCCGTGAGAATACGACATTCTACACAGAAGGACCTCAAGTTGTTGACTTTATCCTTAGAGATCCTCCGGGAAGTGGATCATCTACTTATTTGGAAAAAGGAACAACGATCACAGGTAAAATCAAAGAATCACTTACTTTAGGTGCTGCCTATTCTAAAAACGTCAATACCGACTTAGTTCCAAAGATCGTTATCGATCCAGGACCGGCTCCGGGGCCACAGACAGAAACGGATATCATCGCAGAAAATGACAACGAATTCTCATTCTCAGCAGGTGGTACAGGTCATCACGAATGGGTAGAAACAACTACAACTGTCAACAGATGGCAGACAAGTGATGGTTCTGAGTTAGTGGGAGCTTCGAGTGATTTATTCTATGGTAAATCAAAGAACTATTTCTATGGTGACGCCAAGACACTTGGATTGGTAGAAGCTGATTTGACAGAGCAAAACGGCGGAACAATTCCAGCTTTGGATCCTATTGTTACAATCAATGCCAAAGAATACAGAATCGGACTTGAAACGACAAGTTTCGTTCGTCCTGACTCTAAGTCTACGAAGTTTATTTATACGCAAGACCATATTGAGAATTATCTGATTGTGGACTTGAAGAGATTGAGAAATCAATTATTCAATAAATATCCAGATGTTTACGCTTCGGAAATCGACGCTTCTCATGCAAACTACGGAACGAACAATGACGATCCTGTATGGGGAGATCTTGCGACTTCTGAAGATCATACGAAGACTGATGATGAGGATTTTGATGGAGAAAGTTATGTATTTACATACAATGAAGACAATGACTACGCTACGGTAGACTCTATTCGTATCTATAACCAACAGATCAGACTTTGGACTGAGGCATTGGCAAAAAATGAAAAAGAGAAAATCGAATCGAGCTTCAACAGAAACGTTTCATTCTCTGCCGGACAGCCTTATTCTTATGAGTACCAATTCAATGATTCTCATGAAGGTGGTATCGAAGACGAGTTCGAATTTGAAGAAGTGTTCAAAATTAAAACTGGTGGAGAAATCAATGACGCTGGTAGTACTGTTACTTTGACATTCAAATTTACTCAAAAGATCACGGTCGGAGTAAGCTTGCAATATGAAGAAGCGACGACTTACGGATTCACATTATTTGATGACAACCAAGGAGATTTATTCTCAGTCGATATCAAAGATCCTAAGTCAAACAACGGACCTATCTTCAAAACTATTGGAGGTCAAAGTTCTTGTCCTTGGGAACAAACGACATATGCTAAATATTATCAGCCACAAAACAATCATATCTTAAGCGAAGGTACGGTAAGAAGAGAGATTCCTGTATTGACAGCTGATCAATATGTAGTGGAAAATGTTCCTGAAAATGAAAAAGCTATATTCACGCTTAACCTTGGTAATGCTACAGAGGCAGGACTGACCGAATGGTTTGGTATTCGTCTGGTAGATGATGTGGATGGAGTTGCTCTAAAACTTGACGGTGCCGCTTTGAGTACTTCTCAGAGAGTATTTGAAATACAAGGAGGACAATCTTATCCTAAGACGCTCACGGTAGAAAAAGTCGCTGACGAATACGAATACGATGATATCCGAGTGATGTTGTTCTCCCAATGCGAGTGGGATCATCACACCAACGGAGGAGTATTGGTAGCTTCTGATACGGTGAAACTTTCGGTTAGATTCATTCCATCATGTCCTATCGCTGAGATCAGCACGCTTAATGATCTTTGGGTATTCAATCATGATAATATCGAAGAGAAGCAAGACGAAATGGGCGAACTTCAGATTTATCAAAATCAAAGAATCAGCTTTGGAAATTACGGGGCTGAATTTGACAAGATCGAAAAGATCAGCTTGCAGTACAAACCAAAGAATCAGTCGGTATGGTATGGATTGAAGACCTTCTACCCTGACTTGGCTTCTGCCAATGATCCTGAAGGCGAGCAATTAGATCCTGAATTAACGACTTATGCTTGGAATCTGGAAGATATATTGGATGGAGAATATGACTTGAGAACAGTAACATTCTGTACTTCTGGATTGAATTCTAAATCGACTATTATCACAGGAATAGTTGACCGCAAGAGACCTCATTCATTTGGAGATCCTCAGCCGGCTGATGGCATCTTGAATATCGGTGATGAGATATCAGTAAGTTTCAATGAGACGATCAATGAAGGCAAGTTAACTTGGAGCAATTTTGATATGAGAGGAATTCTTAACGGTGGAGAGTTGAGACATGCTGCAAGTATTCTTTTGGATGGAAATGACGATTATGTTGAGATTCCTGAAAAACTGAATCTAAGCTCAAGTTCATTTACTATAGAATTCTGGACGAAGTCAGGTGTCAACCCTAACGGAACAATTTTCTCCCATGGCAATCAAACGCATGGACTAAGTTTAGTATTTGAAAATGGTCAATTCATCGTCAAGAGAGATGGCGAAACGATTTCTTCAGGCATTGCTGTGACAGATGAGCTATGGCATCATTGGGCAGTAACATATGATGAAGAAAGCGAAATCTTGTTGGTGTACCTTGACGGTGCGCAATACAATTATCAAGATTTGACTGTAAACCATATCAATCAGCCTAAAACTTATATCGGTAAGTCTGTAGCTAATGACAATTTTTTCGCTGGAAATATCCACGAATTGAGAATTTGGAAATCAGCGGAAGCAAGAGACGAGATCATTTACAGAATGAGCAAAAACTTGTCAGGTTATGAGCAAGGTTTGATCGGATACTGGCCAATGGACGAAGCTTTTGGTACATTGCTGGAAGATAAAGCCAGACATCTACATGCAGAGTCGCACGCTGAATGGCAATTGCATCCGGCAGGTTATGCAGCTTATCTAGATAACAGCGCTGTGAAGATCGACGCTTCAAGACTGTCTATCGAAGCTGAGCAGGATTTCAGTATCGAATTCTGGTTTAAAGCTGAAGCCGAAGGGACATTATTCTCCAATGGAATCGCTCTTGGTGCTGATGCAAACAATGCCGCTTGGCAAATTAAATTGGAATCAAATGCGATTGTAGTAGCTAATGCAGGCAACAGGTTGATCGAAGTGCCAGGTAATTATATCAATAATGATTGGGTACATTTGAATATCAGCGTAAGCAGATTGACGGGAATCAACGCATTCATCAATGGCAAGCTGATCAAATCTTCAAGTGAAAGAGGCGGCGAGTTCGGTGGAGCAGCTGTTTACCTTGGTGCTGCGGTACAAAGCATCTCCAATGATGGAACTTATCAATTGGGTGATTATGCCAATGTCGCTATAGATGAATTCAGACTTTGGGAATATGCCCGCAGAGCTGTACAAGTGAAGCGTGACTTGAACCATAAGATGGACAACGAAACGCTTGGATTGAGAGCTTATTATCCATTTGAAAATTATCAGGAAGATGCTGGAGTGAATGTACTTCGTCAGTCATTCAATGATGAGAGTGCTCAAGAGGCAGGTTTGGCAGAAACTATTGGTGCTGTTAATCTTGACATCAACTCAGCTCCTGTTAAGTTGATCAACCCGATCGAAAAAGTAAACTTCAATTATGTTGTCAATAATGATAAGATCTTGTTTGACATGAACGAAGCTGCTTATCGAGTGGAAAATGCAACAATAGACGTTACAGTTACTAAGGTGGAGGACATGCAAGCCAACCGCATGGAAGTCGCTGAAAGTTGGTCATTTTTCGTAGATCACAATCAAGTCAAGTGGGAAATGCCTGTGCTTGCTTTTGATGTAGAAAAAGGAAAAGCATTTGAGCATACGATTACAGTTCGCAACTCTGGCGGTACTGAAGAGTATTTCACTATCGAAGGAGCACCGTCTTGGATGACTTTGAGCACAACTTCGGGTGTATTAGAAGCTCAGTCAGAAATGGATATTAAGATCACTGTATTGGAAGGTGTAAATGCCGGAATCTACGATGAGACTTTGATATTGGTAACGGACGAACTGACAGACGTTCTTGATCTTGACATCAGAGTCAAAGGACAAAGACCTGATTGGGAAGTACAAAATGACTATCATGATGAGAACAGCATGAGCATCATAGGAGCGATCGTAATCGATGGCGAATATCAGATGGATCCTAACGACATGATCGCTGCAAGTATCAATGGCGTTGTAAAAGGTGTTGCTCAGCCGGAGTATTTGGAAGAATATGATCGATATGTATTCTTCATGGATGTATATAATTATCATGAAAATTATGGTAAAGTACATTTCCAGATTTGGGATGATGACAAAGGAGTGATACATATCGAAGTAACTCCTACGATTGATTTCCAACAAAATGCTCTTCATGGAAGCATCGACGAACCTGTGGTATTTGAACCGACAGAATCTGTACGAATCAGTTACGATATGGAGCAAGGATGGAATTGGATATCATTTAACATCACGAACTCTTACCAAGATCAGATCAACACTTATCTGCATCCAGTATCGAATATCGCTGAGATATTAAAGTCAAAGACTACTTTTGATACTTACTACTCAGGTTACGGATGGTATGGAAACATCACTTGGTATGACGGCATTCAAAATGATCAAATGTATATGATGAGAATGAAGTACGATGCGCCATTTGTCATCCAAGGTACTCCTGTAGCATATGACACTCCTATCAATCTGACAACAGGCTGGAATTGGATTGCTTATCTTCCTCAGGAAAATATGGAGCTGAATGACGCTCTGGCAAGACTTGACGCCAAAGAAGGTGATATCATCAAAGGAAAAACAGGCTTTGCTGTTTATAATGAACGTCTTGGATGGCAAGGTAGCTTGAAGTACATGGAGCCGGGTAAAGGTTACAAACTAAAGTCGACACAAGATGGCGTATTGATCTATCCTGAAAGAGGTCGCTGGTCTCCTTCCGCTGCCAGAGTTGCCGAATCAACAGAAGGTGATTTCAGCAAGTTTCCTTCCAATATGAGTGTGATCGCTACTTTGCCTGATGCAGAGATCGAGGATCAAGCAGTATTGAGAGTATTTGTAGATGAAGAACTGAGAGGTATCTGTCAGGTAAGCAAGGTTAATGAGCAAAGCTTATTCTTCCTTACCATACATGGAAATACTGATGGTCAAGAACTAAAATTCGAACTTGAAAACGATGGTGAAAAATTAGACATCTCTAACGAACTTTCATATGTTTCGGATAATGTGCTTGGTTCTATCGAAACTCCTTATGAATTGAACTTGAGAAAGACAATCATCAAAGGTGTGGAGGATGTACTTGGTCAGGTAACTGTATCTCCTAATCCATTCTCTGATGTATTGAATATTCGCTTTGAAAGAAATGTATCTGAAGACGTGGAATTCACATTGATAGATGTTTCTGCTAGAGAAGTAGCAGCGGATATTTCTCAAATAAACTCTACAACCTATAAAGTAAATACTTCAGATCTTCCTTCAGGAGTATATTTCTTGAGAATCAAAGCATCCGGAGAGGTGCATACTGAAAAGCTGGTGAAAGAATAGTAAAGAAATAGTTTGCTGATTGATAAATAGCCTGACTTTAAGCAGGCGTATAAATTGAAACTCCGTGGGTATCTATCTACGGAGTTTTTTATGTTGGTATTATAGGATGCAAAATTGTAAATGTATAGTTGAAATTAATTTCTCGTACATATAACAATCAAAAACGCTGTTTTACAGTTCATTTTTTAAAATTAAATACGCGAGACATGTATGATATCAAAAAAGTAATGGTAGCCTTGGATTTGAGTTATCATGATCAATTTCTTATCAAATATTTATTGAAGAATTTAGAGCACAATGATAATTTGGAAGAAGTTTATCTTATCCATGTCGTGAAAGATTACAATGATCCAGTATTAAAGGAACGTTTTTCAGGGGATCAGCCTATAGATGAGCAAATCAAAACCTATATAAAGTCCGAAATCAGCAGTTGCGGAGGAGAAGATTTTATGCCAAGAATCAATATTGAAATCCATGAAGGTCAAGTAGCCAACACGATTATCAAATGGGTTGACCTTAAAAAGGTTGATTTGGTTGTATTGGGGAAAAAGTATGATGTTCAGCATACGGAGGAAGTACCAAAACATGTCGTGAGATTGGCCAAATGTTCGGTATTAGTGCTTCCGGATAAAGAGTTGCCTAATGAAGTGGAAAAATTTGTAGTAGGTGTTGATTTCTCCGATTTATCTGTTCAAGTTGTTCAGCAGGCTCATCTTATAGCGAATACAGTAATGAGCTTTTTTGGCAAGAAGCCATCCGTTCAGCTGATTAATGTTTTTGAAGTCCCAATCGGTTATCACTCCACAGGCAAGTCTTTTGAAGAGTTTTCTGATATAATCAAGAAAAACCATCAAAAGGAGTTTGACCAATTTGTGAAAAAGCATCATTTAGAGGGTTATAACTTGCGTTGCGATTTTTTGCTGGATGAGGAAGGCGATACAGCGAAGAGAATAGCAAGGTATGTGGCGGATACTCATGCGATTGGATTTTTGATTGGCTCAAAAGGTCGGACAAACTTGGCTTCGATGCTATTGGGGAGTGTTGCGGAGGATTTATTAAAATATAAACATGAAGTTCCATTTGGGGTGATTAAGGACAAGTCTTCAAATTTTGATTTTTTCGATGCGATTATGAATGTTTGATTATGGGTGAGGTTTAATTAATCCCTTTGCTTTCTTATTGTTATTAATATTGTCATAATATGATTTAAAGTTGTATTTTAATTTTTCTTTAAGTCGATGAGTAATTATGATTTGTGCTAGCTTGACCTTGGCGGGTTATATTTATGTTTCATTTATTGGAGCCTCCTTGATAGGAATGGCTGGTTATATTCTTTTTATCTTTTTTAAAGATGAACCTTGGAGCAGGTTGGAAAAAATATTTGGAATAAATGCAAAGCATGACTTAGGAGAGAGAATTTACGACAGTCAATTTGTGTATTTTAATTATGGCTTAGGAGCTTGTAAAAATTTAGTCAGTTTTGAACTGTATGAGAAGGGCATGGTCATAAAGCTTCCGTTTTTTAAATTCAAAGAAGCGATATACATTCCATATAACAATCTGAAAAAAATTAAAAAAGAAACGGTTGGGTTAGTGTTGCCTTATGAGCTTATTCATTTTAAGACTTCATATGGCAAGATTGAAATGGGAATAATTGACACTGAACTGAAATTGTTGGAAAGCTTAATGCGAAGAAGAAAGAAATGAGATCTTATATTTCATGGTGGTTTTGAAAGTGATCTTTGAAACTAAAGGTAAAGTCATGGAAATATTTTTTATCCGAATCTTCCTTTCTTATGGCTATGTATTGCTTTTTATGAAGCCCATTCGGGCCAATTTTTTTCAAAATTAGATCTTGAGAATAATTCAAGGAGCGCAAAGAACTCTTTGGAAGGCAGAAAACGCCCATATTAGCTTGAACCATTTCCAAAGCAAGCTCGGTCAATGGGATTGCTGATATTTTTGATGGTGCAATATTGTTTGGTTTTAGGAAATGCTCATGAATAAAGACTGTTTCCAAAGGATATGAGTGAATGATAAGGTGGATGCTTGCGAAGTGATCCGCGGATAAATATTCGCATTGGCTTGAAGCATGTTCCTTGTGGAGTATGGCAAAGATTTCCTCGCTGCATATTTTGATATATTTTAATGAGTCGTTATCGTTTTTTGTGCTGACGAGTGCGATATCTATTTCCTTTGACAGTAATTTTTCTATTGGCTTATGCGTCGCTTCGATATTTAGATTAATATTGATGTCAGGGTACAGCAATTTCATCTGTTGGAGAAAAGAAGGCAAGCCTTGGTAAAGAGAATAGCATTCGGTTGAAATGCTTATATTTCCAGAGGAACCAGCTTGCAGTTTTTTGATGGATTTGAAACCTTTTTCCAAGCTTTCGACTATATCGCAGGCCATTTTATAAAGCTCCTCTCCTTCCGGGCTTAACGTCCAGTTATTCCGACTTCTGAAGAAGACTTTATAACCAAGCATTTTTTCCACTTCCTTAAGTTGGTGGCTAAGGGCTGATGGTGTTAAAAATAGTTTTTGAGCCGATTCGGCTATGCTGCCTTCTTCTGTGATGAATTTTATTAGCTTCAAGTATTTGATCTCCATGGCTTTAAATTACGCAAAAAAATCTTGTGCGAGACTGAATTTATTTCAGTTAGCTATGAAAATTCCTCATTCGCTTTTTTATGAAGGGCTTAATCCAAGTCATAAATTTGTTCAAAAAAAGATCATGAAAGAACAAATTGAATTCTACAAAAGAAAGCTGGCATTTGAAATGGATCCGTCGGATCTGTTCGAAGCTTTTGAAAAAGGTGATGACTATGTGGCATTGGATGCGAGGCAAAGTTTTGGATTTGAACGAGAGCATATTCCCGGGGCCATTAACATTCCTCATAAGAACATGACTGAGGAAAGCACTCGAAATCTGGACCGATCGAAGACGTACGTATGCTATTGTGATGGCATTGGTTGCAATGCGTCCACTAAGGGAGCTTTGAAGATGACGGAGTTAGGTTTTAAAGTCAAAGAGCTTATCGGAGGAATAGAATGGTGGAAGTTTGATGGTTTGGCCACTGAAGGTGAGTACCCCAATCAAGGCAAATCATTTGAATGCGCTTGTTGAGTGTGATAATGCTTGATGAAATGTAATGGAGAACTGTGAAATAGCCTGTAATATTTTTTATGAAATGGTCTTTATATCTTTGAAATGAATCTGTGCAATTGAAATTTGAATAATGAGCGTAGTTGAGGCGTGGGGAAAGTTTTTTAATGGATTTTCGATAATACTATACATTTTGTTTCATCTCAATATATAAACAACCATGCAACCAATTCCTCAAAAAGTTCACAATGTGTCAGTGTATGTCTATATTCCGTATGCGCCTATCGAAGTGCCTCCATCAGGCATAGATGGTGTGGGAGAATACTCTGTCGGAACGCTAATGACTCAAGTTTTTTATAATCTAAACTTAAGCAGTCTTAATGACTCGAAAGTGGAAAAAGGCATGATGTACTATGCCGTTTGCACATTGGAAAATGGAAGCACATTCACTACGCCTCCAATGTATTGCTTGGAAGCTGGAGACGCTCCAAAATTCGGGTTGACAAAAGACTTGTTGAAAGAAGGCCATGGACAGCCTTATTCAATCGAAGGGAATGCGACACCTTATAATATCTTGGCAGATCTTGAGCAGGTAGAGGTTAGCTATGCGCTTTCAGCTCCGCAAATCGGCACAGTTGAGCTTATCTCCAATGCGACAGGCAAGTTGATCGCGACTAAAATAGGAACCCCGCATTTGATGGGCTTCATGATAGATGGTTCCAATCCAAATCTATATCCGGGACTTGATAATCTATCTGTTTGTGGAATAGACGTGAAGACAGAGAAAAAGATTTGCCATGGCAATTTGAAGTGCGTTGACGCTTCAAATCCAGTCGTTCTTTTGCAAAATTTTATGTATTAGCAACAGTTGAAAAAACCTAAAAAGCCTGCTTAAGTTAAGCAGGCTTTTTAGGTTTTTTCGTTTGGTTAAAGCAAGTTAATTTAGGCTTGACTCGGAGTCTAATTTAGTGAGTGTGAAAGCTTGACCGCTTTGAAGCAGATTGACTTGGTCTTTTTCTGGAATGAACTCTAGTGTTATTTCATAGATCTTTTTTTCATATTTGTATTGATTCACAGGATCGAGTTCGAAAGCGTCTTGTCCAGTGGCTTGTACCATTAGCTTTCCTTCTTTCATAAATATTGTCAAGTCTAGAGGGAAGCCGTCTTTGTGATAAGTTCCTTTGATTTGATTGATGATTTCTTCGGTAAGTTGAACGGATGCTTTATTGTTTTTCTCTTCCTTTGTTTCCTCTTTAGTTAATGTAAAGCTTTGGCCTTGATGTATTTTTAATTGATTTTTTTCAGGCATGAATTCAACTGTCAGTCCTAGGGAAGTTTCCTCATACTTTAAATTGTTAATGGACGCAAGTGGTACAGGGCATTGTCCAGTTACTTGACTAATTAAATTTCCATTTTCAAAATACATTTTTATTTTGACTGGAAGTTCTTCACAGCTATAAGTTCCAGTCATTTTTTGCATGAGATCAGCGGTCAATTCATCTGATGAAGGGATTTCTTCCGAATAAATAATCTTTAATATTTCATTGAATATTCTTTCATTGTCAGAGTGGTCTCCAGAGTTGTTGATGACCGATATTGATATGTCTGAATTTGGATCATGAAACGCTCTGCAATGAGTTCCATATGTATTGCCCCCATGACCAAATAAGTTAATATCAAAGTAGCTTGATTTCATTATTCCTTTGCCATACAAGTAGTTTGGAGAAATTGAGGTCATGTCTTCCAAACTTTTCTTTGATATTAATTTATAGTCGAAAAGCGCTTCTAAGATAATATTCATTTCTTCCGCATTGGAAATCAAATCCCCAGCTCCTTTCGCATTTGGAAAATAGAAGTCTTCGACTACTTCCCACTTGTTATTTTCATATGAATATGAAGGATAAGATTCTGATTTTTTATTCAGCGCGCTAGTAGTGTTATCCAAGTCAAGAGGCTTGATGATTCTCTTTTTTATATTTTTCTCGAAGCTTTTTTCACTGACCTTCTCAATGATATTCGCAAGCAGGTAGTAAGCTGAGTTAGAGTACGATTGATCCTCTCCGGGAGTGAATGACACACTGTCGCTAATGATTACTGACATTATATCCTCATGGCTTTGCGGTTTAACAAGCCATTTATTATCATCTCCATTTGACACGTAATCTTTTAGACCACTCGTGTGTTCCAATAAATGGCTCAATGTGATTTTATTAGCTTCAGGTATTTCAGGGAAGTACTTTTCCAATTTATCTTTAAGTTGCAACAGCCCTTCTTCGACTAATTGAAAGGTAATAATCGAAGTGATCATTTTTGTAAAAGAGCCTACTCGGAATCCTTTGGTCTTATAGCATTGATTCGCGTAAAAGCATCTGTTTTTTCCGATACTTTCGCCATAAACTTCCTTGGAGTTTTCAAATATGCTGATATCTCCCTTAGTTTTTTTTGAGGATTCAAGATCTTCAATATATGCTTTGATCTTGTTGATTTTGTTTTCGTCAATTTTTTGAGCGAAAACATTAGAGAAAAGGCATAGCAATGCCATTACGAAAAATAGCTTTTTCATTTTTTGAATGTTTTAGAGTAAAGAAAGAGAAAAGGCAAGAATTACAGTGAAAGGAGAATAATTCTTGACCGTTATGAGCTTATAATTTAGCTTAAATGATTTTTTAGTTTTCTTTTAGATTTCATAATGAATATCAATAGGAAGTAAGCTATCGCCATGATCATTATGGTGAATGGTATCATCCCATGACCTAGTACTTCCACATATTTGCTTTGAAGCGCCTCGGATTGCACTCTGCCAAAGACCATGAATTTTCCATCGCAGAAGAACATTCCCACTTCTTCAGGATGGGCAATTTTGATATAAATAGCATAGATGCCTGAAAGGATAATCAAGTAAATAATGGCGAAAATAACGTATGAAATGCCATTTGTGATATTCAAAACCAATGCTTTTGCAAGTTGAATAGGATTGAATGTTTTAAGCGCTTGGTCCATTTTTTTGTCCGCAACCAAAGGCCTGATTACAGTCTTGGCTGTTCCCAAATTGTCGATTATATCTTGGAATTTCGCAGGCTCGATGGCTAAGTCGCCTTGAAGAGCTTCGTAAATGTGGCTGTTGAGCTCCATGATGATATCTTGACGATCCTCATTGGTTAAGTTTCTTGCCTCCTTGCCGCATTCCTTGAAATATTTGTCGTATATTTTTTGAGTAGCTTTGTTTTTGAAAGTTATTCGCTTCATTTTTTTAATTTCTTGATTGATTCCTCCAATTCATTCCAATACTTTGACATCTTTTCCAAAGTTTTGACGCCAGACACTGTAAGGTTGTAGTACTTCCTGGGTATTCCAGATTCTTGTTCCACCCATTTAGCTTCTACTAAACCTTCTTTCTTCAACCTGTTCATTAACGGGTAAAGAGTGCCCTCGGCGATTTCTATCTCTGTATGCACCCTGACTGTTTCTATCAGTTCATATCCGTACAATTCCCGGTTTTGGAGCGTGTTAAGTATGATAAAGGCTAATGTCCCCTTTTTTACTTGAGACTTCCATTTATCAATAAATTCTTCATTAACCATATTTATATTTTAAAACAAGATACATTGTATTGCTATGTATATAGCGATAACGATGTATTTTATGTTGCAATGTTTGTTGATTTTTTTGAAAAAAAAATAAAAAATCGATTTTTCAACGTTTAAATAATAATATTGTATTCTGTTATGGTAAAATATTGTATTTTTGAATTGATGATTAACCATTGGGATTTGTTTTTTGGCCTTCGATTAATAACAATTGTACTGGTAAATTCTTTTTAATTATAAAATCACATTGAGTATGAAAAATCGATTAGCTGTTTTTTTATTCATGTTGGGCATTTTGTTGATTCAGGAAACCACGGCGCAAAAGAAAAAAATATACAACCCCAGGGCCAATGCTAATGAACAGATAAGCGACGCTATTAATAAAGCTAGAATTGAGAAAAAACACGTTTTAGTAATGGTTGGTGGAAATTGGTGCAGTTGGTGTGTGAAATTCGATAAGTTTGTCACAGGCGATTATGCTGTGAGTGAGTATTTGGATCAGCATTACATCTTGGTGCATGTGAATTACAGCAAAGAGAATCATAATTACAGAACTTTGCAAGAATTGGGCTTCCCTCAGAGGTTTGGTTTTCCAGTTTTCGTTGTATTGGACGAGAAAGGCCAAAGGTTGCATACACAAAACTCTGTTTATTTGGAAAAAGATGGAGGCTATGATGAAGAAGCAGTATTAAACTTCCTGAAGCATTGGTCAAATGATGCATTGAACCCAGCGAATTATGAAAAGGATAAGAATTGATTTTTCCTATTAATAGACTATTTGTTATCATTATTTGACTGCAATTATGGGATGTATTCATTTACCTTTAAGGCCTCTTGAGTTTTAAACTTAATAGATTTTTTCAAGTATTTGCCTTTATTGAATTTATCTTTATTTGTATATTATCTTTACAATTTTTGAATATATAATGTTGTTGTCTGTGCTTTTTATTGCTAAAATTGCAATAAAATAACATCTAAACGCTAACATATATATTTCATGCCTGAATTTGCAGAGCGAGAAAAAAAGAAAGAGGACCGAAGGGCAGCCTGGGAGGGGCCCGTTGTCAAAGAAAGTGGATTTGTAGAGCCAAGAAAAGCTCCGCCTCTTGTGGCTGACGGCACCATTTATCTGAGCAAGCAGGATCGAGCTTTCTTCTTCAAGGCCGTATCAGGCCAAGGAATCTATGGCCAAATGGATAGGCTTGGCATCTCCGATATCGACAGCTTTATCGCAGCGACATCTTATCAGGGATACGATAGCGAGACAGGCAAAATCACAGACGGTTACGCTCAGACAAGGTATATCTATAAAGGTGAAGCGATAAGTCTTTCCAGAGAGTTTGTAGATTCAAAGCCTATCATACAACAATTTCCTTATTTGGACGGCCCTTTTGTGCAGCCCAAGGCTTACACTCCGGGGACAGGAGTCGAAGAGCACATCAAGCTCAATGAGGAAATCCTAAGAAGGCAAAGAGCGGAAAACAAAGCTAACGCATTGCTGTCCAACCAAAACAATGTTACCGAGGAAGAAGACGAGAAGCTTCGCTATGACTACCAAGAAGTTAATAGATTAGTAACTAAGCACCTTGTCGATAATAATGAGCGGACAGGTAGCTTTGACATTCAGATCACCTTGGATTTGGGCTTTAGCAAAGTATTGTATTTGTTTCTTAAGCTGGGGGCTGGAGCAGGCCTTGCGGTGGGAGACGCCAGAGGTTTTTCATCTTATACAAAGATGTTCATAGGAGCTGAAGGAGGCGTGGACGCTGGCGTATTTAAGACAGGCGTGGAGTACACGCATGAGTGGAAATCGTCGGACAGCTACAATTCTCTGGATCAATACTTAAGCTTTCTTCATTACAAAGTATGGGATACGCTCTACAGCATGGATCTGGCAGATGAGTCCGAGGTGGAGAAATTTCGAAATAGCAACGCCGAGCACTTGGATAAAGGTTATGTCAAAAATAATGTCCAGACGGATAATTTATCCTTTCACATTGGTTTTGACGCTGAGGAATATGGCAAAGCTACAGGGATGAATTCATCCGTGCCTGACATAACTTTCAGCGCGGGATCAAGTGAATCCACTTACACAAGAGAGAAGAGCGATGAAGCTGACAGACACAAGCTGGATGATAACGATCTCGTCAGGCATTTGGATATGAGCTTTAGCGAGCTTGATGAGCATCAAGAGAAGGTCGGCAAGTACAAAAAGGTAAACAGCATAGACAGGTCCAAAGATATCGAGACAGACACTTGGGTTAAGCTGGCTATCGGAGGATTGGGAGAGTTGGCTTTGTCTTATCAGACTGTTGGCAATAATTCCAATAATGACAACAATGGAGAATACATCAATTTAAGCTTCTCCTTGGATTCTAAATACGCGACTTACGGTTTTGTTTCTTTGTTTGTCAAGTCCATTTTTGTAGATCCTGAGATGGTTTCTTCTATAGGGCAATTTGCGGCGGGTCTGAATCACTTCACAGGAGGAGGCAAGATTGTCGCTGGACAAATAGCAACTGTACTAGGGAATATCGTAAAGAAGGTTTTTCCATCATTTCAGAATGGATTGGTAAGCTTTCTTAAAAAGCTAAAAGCAAGTGAAGCTCTATCAACAAACTCAAGCAGTAGCCTGGATGTAAATGCAGAATGGAACTTTGTAAACGACGGAGGATACAAGTTGCAATATGCGAGGCTGAACTCTGGTTTTGAAACAAGTGAAGAAGCGCAAATACAGCATCCTACAGGCTTGACAGGCAAAGTAGGATTGGAAGTTGGAGGACAGATGTCCGAGGGCGAATATTGGGCTACGGACACGCTTACTTATGTGAGCACGATATACAATGCTTGTATGGGAGAATCCGAGTCTGACGAAGAAAAAGAGATGAAGGTATTGGCCTATGATGCGAATTTGCCGGAGAAATATTGGGAAGCTCGTATCAAAGGAAGAGACTACCATAAGATAGCGGATGGAGTAGGTTGGAACTCAATGAGGGCAAAGCATATGGGAGAGCTTAAAACATTATGCTTTAACTTTTTCGATCCTATCTTTGACCCCAAAAATCGTAATGCCAAATCATGGACTGACATCGATCTAGTCACAGTGAATAATGATTTTATGGTTCAGTTTTTTGCTAGAGAACCTAATTTGATTTTTAAAAAGGACTTACTTGAATCTGATAAATCACAAATTAAAAAATCGGGCATGTGGCTTAGAAAGTATTTTCAAAACCTTTTAGTTCCTTACAGTAAAGGTCTAATCAAGTCAGAAGCAGAAGTTAACGATACTCAGAAGGTAGCCATAGGCTCAGATCCTATTTTAATCAGCGATTTTGAAAAACATGTATTATTCAATTTGTATATCAAGCGAGAAGAGTACAGTTTTGAGTATTGGAATAAATCATAAACATATTGTCTCGTAGGGGCAGGCCTATGTGCCTGCCCTATACTCCCATAACCAATGAAACACACAATAATTTGCCTGCTATCCTTGCTGGCTTTAACAACATCCTGCATGTGGAATAAGAAAAGACAGAAGAAACAAAACGTAAAAGATTTAATCGTATATGAAAAGATATTGTATCCGCTTATTCAGCCGGAATATATTGATACATACAACCCTAATATGGTTAAGATTCTTCAGTTTCATGACCAACAATTAGACTCTTTGCCTCAAGTTATTACTCGCTTTGGGCATGTGGAAATAATAGATTTATCAGGAGATAACAATCTTACAGAAGTACCTCAAGTTATTCGTCAGTTTCCATACCTTAAAGAGTTGGTATTGTCAGGTAACCCTATCAAAGAAATTCCTAGCTGGCTATTGGAAATGAAGCATCTGGAAGCTTTAAATATTGGAAGTATGGAGCTTTCAGAATTTCCTGATTTAGTATTGCAAATGCCTAATTTGAAAAGTCTTACTATTGGAGAAAATAATTTTACTGAAATACCAGAAGGAATAGGAACATTAATTAATTTAGAAAATTTAAACTTAGGATATCTTGATATTACTAAATTACCTGAGTCTATCGGAAACCTTAAGAATTTAGAACGAATGAGTCTTAGTGGCTCAGGCAAACTCATGGAATTTCCTACATCATTTGGCAACTTGCAAAAACTTAGATCCCTTGATCTTTCCTATATGAATTTTGAGATAGTTCCAAAAGAAGTTTGTGCTTTAAGTAATCTTGAAATTTTGGCTCTGGAGAGAGAGCACGTGCCTGACAGAAAGCAAGCTCAGTTAAAGACCTTTCCCAACTGTATAGGCAATTTAGTCAATCTTAAAATTATTACCGCTGATAAAAGCGGGTTGGAATCTTTTCCTCCGGAGATTGGTAAACTGCAAAGTTTAGAGATCTTGGATGTTGAGCAAAATTACTTGAGAGCTTTGCCTAAAGAAATGGTCAACTTGCCTGATGACATGGCATTTAGCTGGCAGGGAAATCCTTGGGAAGACATACCAGTAGAACTGCATGACGTAAAATGGGAGAATGGATTGCCTAGAAGCAGATAGCAGACAATTTTAAATGATTTTTCGTAGGGGCAGACCTGTGTGTCTGCCTTTTATATTATTCCCTTTCCCCAATATATGCAAGATGCAGGCCTACGTGCCTGTCCTATACTCCCATAACCAATGAAACACACAATAATTTGCCTGCTAACGATGCTGGGCCTAACAACATCCTGCATGTGGAATAAGAAGCGTAAAAAACAAGATATAAGGAACTTAAAACAATATGAAGTAATTAATATAAGAGATCTTCATCCTGACTCAATTAATGGGTTTAATCCTAATTTAGTGCGTGAGCTATTATTTAGAAATGAAGATTTGGATTCTTTGCCAGAGGTTATTTCCAAATTTCAATTTGTCGAATTCATAGACTTATCTAAAAATAACTTGACAGAAGTTCCAGAGGTATTACGTAAATTTCCACATTTGAAGTCTTTGAATATTTCTGATAACCCTATAGAATCACTTCCTGATTGGCTTTCTGAAAAACATACAATAATTAATATTGCAGCTAATTATTGTAGCTTGAAGGAATTTCCAGCTGTATTATTGAATATGCCTCATTTAGAGAAGTTAGGTGTTGGAGGCAATTCGTTTGAAATAGTTCCAGATGATATTTCAAATTTGCATAACTTGAAAGGCTTAGGGCTTTTTAGATTGAATGTAAGAGAGTTGCCGGAATCTTTAGGCGATCTTACCAATTTGGAGTCATTGTCTATAGGTAATTGTCCTCATCTATTATCTTTGCCTAAATCCTTATCGAACCTGAAAAAGGTAAAAGAATTGAACCTTAATAATATGAATTTTAGCCAATTACCCTCTGTGGTATGTGATATGATTAGTCTGGAGGAGTTGGATTTAAGCCGTAGATTTGTTCCTAAAAAAGATAATAATCAATTGGAATCCCTTCCATCATGCATTGGAAATTTAACATCATTGGAAATATTGAAACTCAAAGGATGCGGCCTTAATAATTTGCCTCCTGATATAGGTGATTTGAAAAATTTAAGCTTCCTACAAGTTGAATTAAATTATTTGAAAACGATTCCTGCCGAGATGGTTAATCTACCTGATAATATGGCTTTTTATTGGCAAAGTAATCCTTGGGAAG
The DNA here is from genome assembly GCF_036492635.1 of Aureibacter tunicatorum. Classification (GTDB taxonomy): domain Bacteria; phylum Bacteroidota; class Bacteroidia; order Cytophagales; family Cyclobacteriaceae; genus Aureibacter; species Aureibacter tunicatorum. The sequence goes on along the minus strand of NZ_AP025305.1, from coordinate 4,600,643 downwards.
ACATACCAGTAGAATTGCATGATGTGAAATGGGAAAACGGATTGCCTCGTTAAGTTATTTACTTTCTGGCAAATAGAGACAAAAGAGGCTGTCATAGATTCAATTTCTAAGACAGCCTCTTTATATTTTGGAGCGAGCTTAATTTAAGCCTCTACTTCATTGATAGCTTTTTCTTCTTTTTTAATGAATCGAAGCTTGCCTGTTTCTATCAAGATGGCTGTTTTTGCCAATATAGTGAAGATGAATGCCCCCATCGCCCAAATACCTAAAGTAACTCCAATTTCAATGCCTGTTGGCTGGTATTCCATGATCTTGCCGTATGGACCTGGTATGAACCCAGGAACGATTAGCCCAAATCCTTTTTCAATCCAGATTGCGATAAAGAGCAATATGCAAGCGGTGTAAAGCACATAGAAATTATTGCGAAGCTTGTGGAATGTCAACATTATTGTCGAAACGACATTCATGAATATCGACGTGTGTATCCAAGGCAGTAGAGCTTCTTTTCCATCCAATCCGAAGAATAAATAATAAGCGCTTTCGCTATGATGCGTTGGAGCGTAGAATTCTTTGAACAGTTCCGACACAAGCATGATTAAATTGATTTGAGCTGCTACAGTTACCACCATTGAAAGTTTTTTGATCGTTTTGTCTTCGATATTGAAGGCGGTGGTTTTTCGAATGATTGCAAGCACAAGTATGATCAAAGCCGGTCCGGCAGCAAAAGCTGACGCTAAGAATCTAGGGCCAAGCAGTGCATTGTTCCAAAATGGCCTTGCTTGAAGTCCTTGATATAGGAAGGCGGTAACCAAGTGAATTCCGACTGCCCAAAATACGGAAAGCAATGCTCCAGGGATATACACATTGGGCTTGGCTTCTTTGCCTTGATAATGCCTGAACAGAATGTACATAGGAACTGTGATATTGATGAACAAATATCCATTAAGCACTATGACATCCCAAGTAAGCATGGAATTTGGAAAGTTGAAAACTCCTACAACAGGCAGCATATGCCATAATACGCCGGGGCCACCCATATCCACGATGACAAATGCTAAGCACATGATCAAAGCTGCAACAGCTAAGCCTTCGCCAATTAATACCGCACGCTTGAAGTCGATATCCTTGAGGATGTATGTAGGCATGACAAGCATTACTGCCGCTGCAGCTACTCCGACCAGAAAAGTGAAGTTGGATATGTACAATCCCCAGCTTACTCTGTCATTCATGCCTGTGACGCTTAAGCCATGCTCTATTTGTATGCTGTAACAATACATGCCTATAAGCATGGTGATGGTAAGAATAGCCATCCATAGATGATAGAGTCTCGTGCCATGCGTCGTGGCGTCGATGCTGTCCTTGACGAGATTCCAAAAGACTACTAGTATTTTCATGTCATGTTTTTTTACGATTCAGAATGTTGCTTTGGCGACTAGTCCATGAAATACCAGAACTTTGGCTCAGTGCCAAGGTCTTCTTTCAATCGGAAAACTTTTTTGTTCTCTAATACCCATCTTATGGTGCTGTTTGGATCTAGCAAATTCCCGAAAATACGGGCTCCGGTAGGACATGCCTCTACGCAAGCAGGGTTGGCTCCCTCACGCGAGCGTTGGATGCAGAATGTGCACTTTTCCACTACCCCTTTTTTCCTCATTCGATTGCCAAGGTAATGCTGATTCTTGTTCAATTCCTCTTCGGGAACATTTGGTTCTGACCAGTTGAATCTTCTTCCGTCATAAGGGCAGGCCGCCATGCAGTATCTACAACCTACGCACCAGTCGTAATCTACGACCACAATTCCGTCTTTTTCTTGCCAAGTGGCTTGTGTAGGACATACTTTCACGCAGGGAGCGTCTTCGCAATGAAAGCATTGCGTACCCATGTAAAAATGGCCTTGAGCTGGCACTTCGTGGTAATAATTGTCTTTGGACTTGCCGAAGTTCAATCCATTGCCGTCTTCCATCTCATGGATGCGAATATATTGCATCTGAGAATCTCTATCTTGGTTGTTTTCCTCTACACAGGCATTGATGCAATCCATGTAGCCTTTGCACTTGGAAATGTTGAAAGCATAGCCAAAGAGCACATCTTTTTCAGGCCCTTTGGAAGACATGTTAAGCGCTTTTCCTGTTCTCAGTTCATAGGATCTCACCAATCGATTGACAGTAGCTTTTTTTTCTTCCTCTGTCATCAGTTTGTAATTGCCTTTGAACTGTTCCTCCCAACTGATTTGAGACTTTTCTTTTGCCTTGTCATCTTTGACGGGATTGCAGGCGCTTACTGCTCCAGCTCCCGCAAGCAAGCTTGCGGTAAGCTTTTTTAATGAACTTCTGCGGTTTTGAGGTGCGTTGAACACTTGCTCGAAACCGTCCTGCTTTTCAGGTTTGTGAGAAGGGTTTTGATCAGGCCCGCAATGGCAATCTCCTCCCTCGCAAGAATTTGAATCTTTTCTGAATCTATCGAATATATCTTTGAGAGTGAATCTCCTTGTTTCGCTTTTACTCATGGCGATGGTTTTTTAGTTGAACCTTGTATTGAAATGTTGCCATCCTACTCTGCATTATTGGTATTGTATCTGGATGGCCATCTCGATTCGATATGCGGTTTGTGCGGATCATGGCAACTTACGCATGTTTTCGAAGCTCTTGGAGATGCCCAGCTTTTTATTCTCTTGCCATGGGCTCCACCAACCCAATCGCTATGTTGTTGGGAGTGACATTGCTGGCATGAACGATCGCTGCGATTAAAATCAACCTGTTGCCCTGTTAGGGTCTTAAGGTGATTCATGTCTTTGTCATCATGACAACTCATACAGTCCATAGTTGAGCTGCTGGCATGATCAAGCTTGATGTCCCAATGGGCTTTTTTAAACCCTTCCTCATTGGATTTTAGCTCTTCCAACGGCTTGGAGTGACAGTCTCCGCAAGCAAATGACTTTATCTTGCTTTTTCTCTCAGGAATCATAAAAGACATGCCGGCGACTTTGATTTCTATGAGGTTCTCTTCAGCCAAATGGTCTTCAGAGCTGATGCTGATGCCATTGTAGCTTTTGCCTTTTTCCACAACTTTTTCCACTACGCCGTTTTGGTGCTTGCTTCCATGTCCGCAAGAACTTAAGATGAACAAAGGCGTCAAGGCCAACAGAGCAATAGCTATATTTTTCATTGTTTTCTTCATGTCGTTACCTGCTAAATGTTCCGATATCGATTATACCTTTGTCATTGACTACATGGCACTGTAAGCAATTGCTGCGCTCAGGATGCGATACCCTGATTTCTTTTGGCGCGCTTGGCCCCGAGTGACAAGAAAGACAGTTTTCCCTCAGTTGAATTTGGTGAGGAATTACTGGAGGACTGCCCGGCAAGGCGTTATTCTCTCCTACTTTTGGCGTTTTCTTTTTATAGAAATTATTATGCTTGAATAGGCTTGTTGTCTCTTGCGTTACATGGCATTGTTTGCAGTTGCTCATTTCAGGATGCGGTGTCACGGGAGCGTATGCTTTGTATTTTGGGACAAAACCTCCGTTGTCATGGCATTTCATGCATGATTTACCCATGTCGCGATCATCTTCTACAGGGTGTGGAATGCTTGGAGGCGCTCCATGAAAAGCCCTGTTTTCATAATACTCATCCATTGCTCTTTGATGATTTTCATCAGCAGGCATGTTTTGGTATTCGGTAGCGAAGTCCGCGCGGGAAAATACCCCTTTATCCGAAGGGATGGACGGGATGCCGCTCTCCTTCGTGGAGAGCGATTCTGACAAGCCTGTAGGTGCTTGGAAATTTTTATTCCAAGTAAAAAGAAACGAGGCGATCAGAATAAAAAACATCGAAATTATTCCCAATCTCTTCATAGCTATGCTTTTTCGACTTTAACAGCGCATTTTTTATAATCAGGCTCCTTGGATATAGGACAAAATGAATCCAAAGTGATATTGTTGATCAGCTTGTTTTCGTCAAAGAATGGAACGAACACTTGCATAGGAGCAGGAACGCCTCTTTCATTAATAGAGGCAGGCAATACGATTTGCCCTCTTCGCGTGGTTAACTTCACATTGTCGCCATTCTTGATTTGCATGCGTTTGGCATCAGCTGGATTTAATTCCACATAAGCGTAAGGCATTGCTTTATGAAGCACTGGTATGCGGCGAGTCATGGAGCCGGTATGCCAATGTTCAACCACGCGACCCGTATTAAGCCAGTATGGATACTCAGCGTCTGGTACTTCTGCCGCAGGTTCATATGGGCGTTGCCAGATGACTGCCTTCCCATCAGGTTTTCCATAGAAGTGATAAGCTTTGCCATTGTCGCAAGCAGGATCGTATTTGGCATTAAATCTCCACTTTGTAGGCTTGCCATCCACATAAGGCCACATCATGCCTGGATTGTCTTTTAAAACTTGAAGAGGCGCTAGGTTATGCTTCTTATTGTCATGGTGCTTGCGATACTCATTGTAGATTTCTTCCACATGAGTTTCTTCTTTATAGTAAAATTGTTTTTCAAAGCCCATTTTCTTAGCTACTTCCACTAGCTGCCAAGTGTCGGACATTGATTCTCCCGGAGGGTTAACCATTTGCTCGAAGTATTGGGTTCTTCTTTCAGAATTCCCAAACATTCCTTCTCTTTCCACCCACATGGCGGAAGGAAGAATCACATCGGCAATATCGGTTGTAGGAGTTGGGTAAATATCGGATACAACGATGAATCTGCCCTCTTTTTTAGCTCCGTCCCTATATCGGTTGAGCTTAGGCATAGTCACCATAGGATTGGTAACTTGTATCCACATGAAGCGTATGTCTCCCCTATCCAGTGCTCTGAACATTTCGACAGTATGATAAGATGGTTTTGGAGAAATATTCTCCGCAGGAACATCCCATATTTTGGCAGCGAATTCCCTGTGTTTTTTATTATTCACTACACCATGAGGAAGCTTGTGAGTCAATGTTCCTACCTCTCTTACTGTACCACAGGCGCTTGGCTGGCCGGTTAGTGAGAATGGACTATTTCCTGGCTCGGAAATTTTCCCTGTAAGCAAGTGAATATTATAAACCAAGTTGTTGATCCACGTGCCTCGAGAGTGCTGGTTCATACCCATGCACCATAGCGACATCACTTTTTTATTAGGATCTCCATATTGGCGAGCCATGTATTTGATATCCTTAGCTGAAACGCCTGAAATCTTTTCTACTTTTTCAGGAGTGTAGTCTTCCAGAAAAGCTTTGAAATCATCAAAATTGATTTTTTCAGGTTTGTCATTGAAGCTGTATTTATCTTCAAGTCCGTAGCCCATGTCGGTAAGTCCTTTGCTGAAGTTGCAGTATTCTTCTACAAAAGATTTGTTCATCCAGCCATTGGCTATGATTTCATAACAGATAGCATTCGCTACGGCTAAATCTGACTGTGGTAGAAATAGTATTGACTTGTCCGCGGCCATGCTGGTTCTGGTTGTTCTCGTCGCAAAATCAATGATTTTGACATCTCTTTTTTGACGTTGGTCCAGCATTCTTGAGAATAAAACCGGGTGCATTTCAGCCATATTGTTGCCCCAAAGGATAAATACGTCAGCGTGATCAATATCATCATAGCATCCCATCGGTTCGTCAATGCCGAAGGAAGTCATGAACCCGGTCACGGCACTGGCCATGCAAAGTCTGGCATTAGCTTCTACGTTGTTAGTGCCGATGCACCCTTTGAAAAGCTTGGAAGCCGCATACCCGTCAGGGATAGTCCATTGCCCGGAGCCATAGATGGATACCGAGTCTTTTCCGTGCTCTTTGATCGTTTCCTGCATCTTGGATGCGATCAAGGTTAAGGCCTCGTCCATAGATGTTTCGACGAGCTTTCCATTCTTTCTCACCAGTGGTTTCGTAAGACGGTCTTTGCCATACATGGAAATCACTGAATGGTAGCCTTTCACGCAACAAAGTCCTTTGTTTACTGGAGATTTTGGATCGCCTTTTACCGCTACGGCTTTGCCATTTTCGACACCTACTAGCACACCGCAACCAACTCCGCAAAATCTACATGGAGCTTTTTTCCAATCTAAACCTTTGTTGTTTGGAATTCCTTTTTCTTGATCTTCAGCGAAAATGATTCCCGGGAACATGGTGGATGCCGCTGTCATGGCTGACAAAACAGCCAGCTTTTTTAGGAAGCCTCTCCTATTGGTGTTGTTAGTGTGCATATTCAGTCTTGTTTTGAGGTGTTGAATCCAGATACCATAGCAAGCAGTTTCATGCTTTGAATTTTCTCAAGCGCGTTTTCAAGCTCTTTTTCTTCTTCTTTGCTTTCGGTCTCGGTGACAACAATAAGCAGATTCTCATTTTTTGCGGGAATGACTTCGCATTGGGGAATAGTCGCCAGCTCCTGTGCCAGCTTTTCTTTTAATCCTTCGTGTGGGTGTGCTAGATAGCTTTTAATAGGCATGATCGTTTCTATTTGCGAGAGGACTCTGAAGACGGTTTTGGCGAATTGGCTAATATGCAATCGCGGAATATTTCCTTCAGGCGGAGACGGCTTTTTCTTTTAAATTCAAAAGTCAGTTTCCCATGAGTTTTCTCTATATTTTACAGTGTTTTTGTGTTTTTTTACTCTAGTAAATGAATTTTCATTTCGTCGAGCTGATTCCAGATACGCATGTATGTGGATGATTCTTGTCATGAAAAAAGTTTCTCTTAATATTGAGCAAAATTTGTTAGATGCTAAATTTTTTACTTATTCCTGTTTTTCGTTGTCTAAAGTGGTTTCCTGTTTGGTTTTTTTTGATTTTTACCTTTTATCAGTAGATTTTTCTCATCTATAAAATTTGTAAAATCACACATATTTTTTTATGACAATTGTCAGTATTTAATATGAGTTATAATCGTTTGAGGAAGAGTGGAATTATTCTATATTGGATTATAGAAGGGTTTGGAATATCTGATTAGAAAATATATGAGGAATTGATTTATTAGAGTTTCCTTATTTGAAATGATTTTAAATAAAAAAAGGCAAAGTTTCTGAGAACTTTGCCTTATGCCTTTGCGAGTATATTAATACTCTATAAATTTATTTTAAGAAAACCTCTTTTAATGATGAAAGCAACTAAGAAGGCTTTCAAGTGTGTTAGCACATTTTTACATAACTGCCGAGGCACTTGATATTTTCACTGAATTCCGTCAACACTTTTTCAGCATTTTCATCGTTGAAATGGCCATCAAAGTCTATGAAGAATTGGTAAGAGAAATTCTTGCCCTTTTTAGCAGGTCTGCTTTCGATTTTTGTCAAGTTGATTCCAGCATCGTAGAAGCCTTGCAATAGATTCGCTAAGGCTCCTGGCTCATTAGAAACTTGAGCAAGGATCGTAGTTTTGTCATTGCCGCTTTTTTGATTGATGAAATCTTTGGCCAATATCAAGAAGCGAGTGAAATTGTCTTCAGAATCCTCAACATTCTCGAATAAAATCGGAAGGCCAGCTTGTTTAGCCGCTATTTTAGGGCATAGAGCAGCAGCTCCTTCTTCTTCCAAAGCTAATTTCACAGCTCTCGAAGTTGAGTTTACAGGCACGAGCTCTACATTTTCTCCAAAACTTTCAGCTATAAAGTTCTTGCACTGTAGAAAAGCGATATCTCTAGAGTATACTTTTTTGATTTCTTTTATAGAGTTGTGCTTCGAGCCAAATGCAAAATGAATAGGCATGGCTATTTCTGCAACAATCGAAAGGTCGAATTGGCCAAGCAAATCTATTGTCTCGCTGACAATTCCTTCTTGGTTATTCTCAATAGGCACAACGCCGTATCTTGCTCTTCCAGTATCCACAGCTTCAAATACCTTGGTAATGGAGCTTATCGGCAGGTATTCGCTCATCGCTCCAAATCTGCTCTCTGCCGCTTGATGGGTGAAACTGCTTTCAGGTCCTAAGTAGGCGATCTTCTCCGGCAATTCCAAGTTGCGGCTGATAGCGAAGATTTCCAGGAAAATGGCTTCGATCGCGGATTTATTAAGCAATCCGTTATTTTGTCCATCGAGCCTGTCGATAATGCTTTTTTCCCTTTCAGGTCTGTAAATAACCGTATTATTGGCCTTTTTCAATTCTCCCACCCTTCTAACCACATCCATACGGTTGTTGATAAGTTGAAGTAGTTGGTTGTCAATAGCGTCAATTTCGTCTCTAAGCTTTGCGAGTTCAGCTTTTTCTATTTCAGGTGTCATTTATATCTAGCTTTTATTCTTCCTAGAATTACGCGTCGGTAGCTTCGGCGTTTTCATTTAAAAGGTAACTTTTCAAGGATTCGAAATTGGCATCCATAAGCGTCGATTGCTTTTCTCGGTCTACAATCTCTTGCAGTCTTTGCGGGATGTCAATTTTTTGTCCAATGATAGGCTCAACAACGTCGCCAAATTTGCATGGGTGAGCCGTTTCCAAGAATACTGTGTTCACATCTTCCGATGGGTTTTCTTTCAAATATTCTTCAACAGCCAAATACCCAACGGCTCCATGCGGGTCCAAAATATAGCCATATTGGTTGAAAACCCTTTTGATGGCCTCTTTGGTTTGCTCATCAGTAAAGCTTTTACCAATGATGTCTTCCCTGATAGCTTCAAGACTTTCCTCGTATAAATTTTGCATGCGGGCAAAATTGCTTGGAGCTCCGACATCCATCGCATTCGAGATTGTCTGCACCGAAGGTTTTGGCTCGTATTTTCCTTCTTTCAAATATGTCGGCACTATGTCATTTGCATTAGTCGCTGCGATGAATTTGTGAACAGGAAGCCCCATTTTTTGAGCGATTAGCCCTCCGCATAGATTGCCAAAGTTTCCGCTAGGCACGCAAAACACGACAGGCTTTCCTTGTTTTTTTAACTGAGCGTAAGCATAAAAATAATAAAACGATTGTGGAATCAACCTGCTGATATTAATGGAATTCGCAGAGCTTAATCCTAGTTTCTTGGAAAGCTCTTCGTCGAGGAATGCCGACTTTACCATTCTTTGACAATCATCGAAAGTTCCTTCGATTTCAAGTGCCTTGATATTTTGTCCATTAGTAGTCAGCTGCATCTCTTGGATTTCGCTGACTTTTCCTTTTGGATACAATATAGTCACATTGATATTTGGCACTCCCAAGAATCCTTGAGCGACAGCGCTTCCTGTATCTCCTGATGTAGCTACTAGAATATTTATTTTCTGAGCTTTTTCTTGAAGGAAATAACCCATGATTCGAGACATGAATCTTGCGCCAAAATCTTTGAACGCTAATGTTGGTCCATGAAATAACTCAAGTGTATGGATGTTGTCATGCACATTCACAACTGGAGCATCAAATGAAAGAACTTCATTGATTATTTTTTGCAAGTCATCGCTAGGAATATCATCACCAATGATGGATTGTGTTACTTCAAAAGCTATTTCTTGGAATGATAGTTCTTCGATATGCTCGAAAAAGTGGTTAGGCAAAGGTTTGATTTCCTTTGGCATGAAAAGACCATTGTCCGATGGCAAGCCTTTGAATACAGCCTCTTCAAAGCTTACCTCCGGGGATTTTCCATTAGTGCTGTATAATCTCATTTTATTATGTTATTTCTTATATAATGTTTATTCTGAATATAATATGATTGGGCCTTCGTCATTGACTTTTGATGTGTATACATCGCTGCCTATGCCCAGTTGCTTGTATGCATCCCTCATGGATTCGCCGATTTTTTTAGCGGTTTTTTCGTTTTGGGACAAGGTGAACATGGATGGCCCGGAACCGGAAATTCCAAAGCCTAAAGCATTGTTCTTCAAGGCAGCGGCTTTGGCGACATCATATCCGGGAATAAGTATTGATCTAATAGGCTCGATAATAGTGTCTTCCATGGAGTTGGAAATCATTTCATAATCAGATTGCAATAATCCAGCGATCAAACCACCTACATTTCCCCATTGTTTTACCGCTTTGTCCAGAGGAACTTGGCCTCTTAGGATATTACGGGCATCTTTGGTGTTCACTTCGATATGAGGATGCACTATTGTCGAATACAAATGCTCAGGTGTCTTAATTTTAATGACGTCAAGAGGATCATAGCTTCTTATAAGCACAAAACCTCCTAATAAAGCTGGAGCGACATTATCCGCATGGGCGGCTCCGCAGGCGATCCTCTCCCCTTCCATGGCGAAAGGCAAAGCTTCTTTCATGCTCATAGGTTCCCCCATAAGCTTATTGATGGCGAATGCCGCTGCCGCGGAACTCGCAGCGCTTGATCCCATTCCACTGCCTAAGGGCATTTGTTTTTCAAGATGTATGTCTATTCCTTGTTTCGAGCCTATGGCTTCAAGAAATGCTTTAATAACTACTGATGCGGTGTTTTTTTCAGCATCTTTAGGCAATCTGCCATTGTCTCCCGTGATCGATAAGATTCTAACTTCGTTATGATCCGCTTTTTGGAGCTCTATAATATCGCCCGGAGCATTGACTGCAAAGCCAAGCACATCAAATCCACATGTCACATTTGCTACTGTGGCAGGCGCAAAAACTTTTATCTTTTCCATATCGATTACCATTACTCTTATAAATGGAAATAGGTGAATGAGAGAATATCATTCACCTAAATTAATATTGTTGGCGCACAAGAAAATTATCGGTGCACAAAGTTGGCGCATAAAACTCCATGCGTCAACAGTATAATATCATTATGCCAATTTATTGCTGATGCTTATTATCTCTGCAAATACTCCAGCAGCTGTCACTTCTGCTCCAGCTCCAGGGCCTTTAATGACTAATGGTCTTTCATCATATCTGCTGGTACGGAAAGAAATCATATTATCGCTTCCTGACAGACTGTAGAATGGGTTTGACATATCTACCGCCTGAAGGCTTACTTTTGCTTTGCCATCTTCGAAGCTTGCGATGAATCTCAATACTTTTCCATCTTGAGCGGCGGATTGGCATTTGTCAGCCATCTGTCCATCAGCTTTTTCCAGTTCTACGAAAAATTCTTCGATAGAAGGCGCGTCGAAACAGTTTTGAGGCAGTATTGGGTCTATTTCCACATCTTGCAATTCTAAGACATTTCCTGCTTCCCTAGCAAGAATAAGAATTTTTCTGGCCACGTCCATACCGTTTAGATCGTCACGTGGATCCGGCTCAGTAAATCCTTTCTCTTTAGCGTCTTTTACTACTTGGCTGAACGGCACGCTTCCGTCATATGTGTTGAATATGAATGAAAGAGTTCCTGAAAGAACACCTTCGATGCTGATGATTTCATCTCCACTATTTTTCAAATCCGACAAGGTAGTCAAGACAGGAAGGCCTGCCCCTACATTCGTTTCGTAGAGATACTTCACATTGTGGTTGAACGCCAATTTCTTCAACTCGTCATACTGGATATAAGAACCAGAGCTGGCTAGCTTGTTTGGAGTTGTGATGTTGATGGATGCGTCCAAGATGCTCATGTAATACTTGATGACTTCAGCGCTGGAAGTATTGTCTACGAAAATGCTGTTTGATAAATTCAATACTTTCATTTTCATGACAAATGCATCCAAATCAACGGCTTCGCCCCTTTCATCCAAATCCTGCTCCCAAGTCTCTAGGTTGATTCCGCTTTCATTGAATAGCATTTTAGTGCTTCTGGCGATTCCAATCACATTGATGTTTAGGAGTTGCTTTTCTCTTAACACATCAGCTTGCTTTTTGATTTGGTCAATTAAAGTACCGCCAATAAGCCCTACGCCAACCACAAAAAGATTCACTGTCTTGTGATTAGAAAGGAAAAAGGCGTCATGAACCGAGTTCAAGGCTTTTGACAAATCTTTGGAAGGCACGACAACCGAAAGGTTCAATTCTGACGAACCTTGAGCCATAGCGACTACATTAATTCCATTTTTGCCTAATGCATTGAAGAACTTTGCTGATATGCCAGGAGTATGTCTCATATTCTCTCCTATTATCGCCAATACAGATAAATTAACTTCTATTTGTATAGGATCGATTTTTCTAGCTTTGATCTCTTCATTGAATTCTTTTTGAAGAGCTTCTCTTGCTTTTTCTGAATCCGACGGATTGATGGCAAAAGAAATCGAGTGCTCCGATGATGCTTGCGTAATCAAAATCACATTGACATCGGACTTTGCAAGAGCGCCGAATAATCTTGAAGATACTCCAGTAACTCCAATAAGGCCGCTTCCTTGCAGATTTATAAGGGCGACATCTTTGATTGTTGAGATGCCTTTGATTAGATACTCTCTTTGTTCAGAATCTCTGCTGATTCTAGTCCCTTCAAAAGTCGGATTGAAAGTATTCTTTATATATATGGGTATGTTTTTGCTGCAAAGAGGCTGAATCGTTGGCGGATAAATTACTTTCGCGCCAAAGTGCGACATTTCCATCGCTTCTTCATAGCTCATTGTAGGCAAAGAGAATGCTTCTCTTACCATGCGAGGATCGGTAGTCATTACTCCGTCCACATCTGTCCAGATTTCCACGGATTCAGCATTAAGCGCCGCGCCAAAAATCGCGGCAGTGTAATCCGAACCGCCTCTTCCTAGCGTAGTTGTGGCACCTCTTTCTGTAGAAGCGACAAATCCTGTGATGACTTGCAGTTTGTCTGTGTTTTTGAAGTGTTCTACTATATTATAGTTCGTTTCTTCAAAGTCCACTTTTGCATTTCCGAAAGTTTTATCTGTCAAGATAAGTTTCCTCGCATCCAAAAATTCTGCAGGCACTCCTTCTTGATTCAAAAATTCAGAAATGACATACGAGGCCATTCTTTCGCCAAATGATAATATAAGGTCCAAAGTTCTCAATGAAAGCTCTTTGATCAAAGAAACTCCATAGAGCAAATCCTCCAGTTCATTTAGAAGAATTTTTGTTTGTGCGATAACTCTACTTTGCGACTCAATAATAATCAATTCTTTAATGGTGGCAATATGCCTTGTTTCAATATCAGCGAAAATTTCTTTGTAGGTCTCGTCACTATTGCTAGCTCTGTGAGCAGCGTCAATAATCTTGTTGGTAATGCCGCCCATGGCAGAATTAACCATTGCAAATTCAAGATTCTTTCGTTTGTAATCTTTTACGATCTCTGCTACCTGTCGTATGCTCTCTGGAGATCCGACAGATGTTCCTCCAAATTTCAGTAACTTCATGATTATTATTATTTTCGCATGTGTATGGAGATTAATATACTCCAAAAAATTAAGAATTGATATTTTTTCGCAAAAACATTGCCTAACTGATTGTTAGTTCTGTTTATGAAACAAATTTATGAGATTTAATTAAAAAACAATTGCAAAAAGGGTAATATGCAATAAAAAATAGCTACTTGAACCGTGCGAATCGAAATATTATTTCATTGAATCTCTTGAAATTCATTATTGAGCGTATTTTTTCCCAAATTTTACCGATAAGCCAAAAAACACGGTAAAAAATTTTGAGAATTTATCATTTGTTGAAATTTTATCTTGGAGATACGGCTTCGTTCTTGGCTATGAATGAACGAGGAAATTGAACGTTGTTGATAATCAGTGAATTAATGCTTGTTGTCGCTGATAAAAATACGAGTTTAATATTTGAATAATAATTCATTCTTCTTTACATTCGCATTTATATTTAATAAAAAAATTAGATTATAGATCGATAATTACTCAATACGCTCTTAAAAATGTACACGTCAAAATCATTTCACAAGTGGTCGATTTTCCAGTTGGCCGCAGGACTTCAGATGTTGGTTTTAGCCGGAATAATCGGCTTCGCCGCATACAATAAATTGACAAGCAATGAGGATATGGTTTTCGCTTTCTCATTTCTTTTGATCTTCGCTCCTTTGGTGTATTACTTCTTAAAGACTCCTTTGAAAATTTCTTTTGCCAATGGTAAAATGTTTATAAAGCAGCCTTTTATTTTCAAAAAATCAGAAGTTGATTTTACCGAATTGAAGGGATACAGCTATGGAATCACTCAAACGAAATACTATGAATTGCATACAGTGGTTCTTTATTTGAAAAGCGGAGAAATCATTGAGGTTAACAACAGAATGATAGATAAATACGAGAGGTTCTTGGATCAACTGACAGCTGAGGATGATATCGAATATCTTGGCTTTGAGAAGGAAACTTTTTCAATAAAGAGTCCGAAGAAATCATATAGTTTTCAAGATTCGTCTTTTGAGCCTGTGTCGTACAAGACTAAAGAGATTAGATCCGAGCTGATAACTGCCAACAATGGCTTTGCGACAAGTTTGGCAGCATTGATGGCTATAATGGGATTGACCTTTACGGTGACTTATTTTATGCTTTACTAGCTTAGAGTTTCCATCAAGAGAATGTTGAAAGTGCGGTTTAAAAATACAAGCCATTGTCTAATTAAAGACAATGGCTTTTTTGATTAATGTTTTAGCATCTTAGAAATAGTTGTTTTTAGCTTGTCGTCTATATTCGCATTGGCATCAAGCCAAGTGATGTTCATACCTTCACGTTCCATTTTTCTAAACCAAGTCATCTGTTTTTTCGCGAAGTTGTGTATGGCGCTGTTCAGCTTTTGAAACATATCATTTTTATTGAGTTGACCAATAACATGCTCGGTCACAACTTTGTATTCAAGTCCATAGAACTTCAATTGTTCAGGACTTAATCCTTCATCCAGAAGTCTTTGAACTTCTTCGATAAGGCCATTTTCTAATCTATCTTTCAACCTGATCGTGATTCTTTTTTTTATAAGATCAGTATCGGCTTTGATGCCAAATACCAGATGGTTGATTTTAGGGAAATCATTCATTTCTTTTCGATGCGCCATTTGATAAAGCTCAATTTCTATGGCTCTGATAGTTCTTTCCCTGTTTGTAATATCCGTTTTATTATGAGTGTTGCGGATATCCATAAGCCATTTAGCTAATTCTTCATCGGATTTACTGCGGCAAATGTCCCTGACTTCGGAGCTTTCCGGAACTTTCATTAATCTGTAGCCTTTGAACACAGCATCCAAATACATGCCTGTTCCTCCGCAAAGAATAGGAATTTTACCTCGCTTTTGTATTTGCTCATAAGAGTTTAAAAAATCTTTTTGAAATTCAAACACATTGTATTCATAGCCGGGATCAACAATGTCAATCAGATGGTATGGAATATTTTGGCCTTTAATAACATATTCTGCGATGTCTTTTCCTGTGCCGATATCCATTCCTTTGTAAACTTGTCTTGAGTCGGCGCTTATTACCTCTCCATCAGAATAATATGCTAGATTAACAGCCAATGATGTTTTGCCTATGGCTGTGGGGCCTAAAATTGTGATTAAATCCGCGTTCATTCACTTTAAATGTTAATGTTGTCTAAAATTCAAATAGGAATTTTTCAAAAAGCCTGTAATAAAAAAGCTTCAGCCTTTTTGAAAAGCTGAAGCCTTATTATTAAAGTCTCTTTTATTTTATGTATACAAATTATACATTCATCAAAGACTCTCTTCTTCTCATTTTACCAGCTGGTATTCCAAACATCATTTTAAAACGACGACAGAAGTAAGCAGTATCTTTGTAACCAACTTCTTTACCAATATCTCTGATGCTCTTCTTAGTTGTTCTAAGCAACTGAACAGCTTTTTCCATTCTTTGGTATTCGATGTAATCTTGAGGGTTGATTCCTGTCAACATTTTAAAGTATTGACCAACATAGTCCTCAGATACATTAGCAACATTGGCAAGTACCTTGTTTGAAAGATCGCCATTGAGATTTTCTTTGATATAAGCGAAAATGTCAATAAGTCTAGGATCTTTGAAGTAAGTGCTGTTTGTAGCAAGTTGCTCTACGAACAATCTATTTTTGATGATGTATCTTACAATCTCAACTACTAAGTAGTCAGTGTTGATTTTTACAACTCTTTCGCTACCTGCTAACTCAGAAACGTTTTCTTTAATGATTGTTCTGATGATAGTAGTTAATCTGTCGCTCTTATGAATGATAAATGGAGGAAGATCCAAAGAAGTGAAAAAATTCACAGAATCGAATACTTTAGCTTCGAAGTTGACCAAGCTGAAGTTTTCAGAAACAGTATCTTCTAATTCCGAGTAGTGGAAGCCTTTGAAGAATTCTTCTTTACGGCTCATGTATTCGTCATTGGATAATGACTCAACAGGATTGCTGCCGAATGTTACATTCACAGACTTGCCTCCAGGGATGAAAAGCATTTCTCCCTCTTTGACTAGTTCTTGCTCTTCTCCAAATCTCAACTCTCCTTTGTTTAATATAAGGATTGTATTTTCTACATCGTAAAAATTAGAAATATTAAGGGATTGTAATATTTTCACATTTTTGGACTTGTGGAATTTAACCCCCAATGATTCAATAATCTTATTATAATCTTCCATATCTCTCCTTTTCGAGGTTGTTAAACGCTTTTTATATAATTATTCTTGTTAAATTTGATTCCTTTTTTCTATTCTTGCTTTTCGTTCTATTGCAATAATGCAAATTTAAGGATATTATTAAATATTAATAAATTTAAAATTAATATTTTTTGTATTTCTTATTCTCTGAACGTCAAAATAGCACTTATGTTCTCACTCAGATAAGTTTTATTTGATTTTGTCCAAAATAGAAAAGCACTAAATGTTGATCTGATATCAAATAATACAAAGAGTTTAGTTTATTTCGGTTGTCCGAAAATAAAAAAAATGAAAAATAATTAATTTTTGCGGTTTAATTTGTCACTTTACCTTGTTTTGGTGAAATATTTGAAAAAATTTCCTCAGTCAAGATAAATCACAGTAAAAAGGGTTAATCAAGTATTAGTTTGCGAGTTTAATATAATATTTTTTTATAAATAAAATGATAAGCAGGGATTTTTTTTATCCTGTTATGAGGTGAAAAATATGTAATCGGATGAGAAAATTATAGATTTTGTTTGAATAGAGCAAGAAAAAGAAAGTCGCTAAGCATGGTGATTAGCGACGAAATTTATACAAATCAGGCTTATATGAACTATAAAGCCTTGATTTTCTCAATGAGTTTCGTGCTTGAGTAGCCTTCCACAAATGCAATAGTTTGTACTTTGCCGCCATTTGCGATGACTTCTTTCGCACCAACAATTTCACTTATCTTATAATCATCTCCTTTCACTAAAATATTTGGCAGCACTTCAGTGATTAATTCTTGGGGTGTGTCTTGATCAAAAAATATCACAGCATCGATGAATTGCATGCTTGCCAAAATACGCGCTCGGAACATTTCGTTGTTTACCGGACGAGAATCACCTTTGAGTCTTTTAACTGAGTTGTCAGTATTCAAGCCTACGATCAGTCGATCTCCTAATTTTCGGGCTTTTTCAAGATAGTCGACATGCCCTACGTGCACTAAGTCGAAGCATCCGTTTGTGAATACTACTTTTTCGCCTTTGGATTTCCAGTTTTCTGAAACGTTTTTCGCTTGTTCGAAAGTGTGAATTTTATTTATGGATTCTTTGTAACTCATCGTTCTCGATTTCTTTTGAATTCTTTTGTTTGGATATTATAGCGCTGGCCATTAAACTGATTCCGCCAATGAGTAGAATCATAATAGTTTGAGTGGCGTGCACAACTGTGGCGTACAGTATTCCTGTTTTTTCTCCTATGCCATAGAGCAACAATATTGTGCTGACCATGATGTGATAAGTTCCTATGCCTCCTGGCGCAGGCGCTGCCATGGCCATCCCTCCAAAAACAAGGATTGCAAGTCCCGCTCTCCAAGTCAAATCTGAGGTTTCGGGAATAGACCAAAAAATCACGTACGACATTAAGTAGTATAATGCCCATATTACTATTGTGGAAAGCCAAAATTTCCAAGGATGTTCGACTTTTCTTAAGCTAAGGAGACCATCGCTAGCTTGCATTAGCAAGTTTTTGCCTTTGAGATAAAAAGCATTTTTCTCCAAATGGCTTCGATATCTAAAATAAGCGAAAATGGCAAGAGCGAGCAACACTACGAATATTGCCCCAAGGCCAACAGCAATGGGAACCAAGTTTTCGTATTTTTCAAATTTCTTGCTAAGAAAATCTATGGTGAAGCCACTTAAAATATTGTATTCTAATAAAAATGTAGCTCCAAGCAATCCCAGAAGAGTAAAAAGATCTATAAGTCTTTCTGTAACAACGCTGCCGATGCCAGTGCTCATGGATACATTGTCTGTTTTTTTCAAAATACCGCATCTCGTTACTTCTCCCATTCTTGGGATAGCTAGATTGGCTATGTACCCTGACATTACAGCCAGAAAAGTTCGGAAAGAGCTAAGTTGCGGATAACCTAAAGGCTTGAGCAACAAGTTCCATCGGTAAGCTCTGGCCCAATGGCTGGCAATGGATATGATGCAAGATAGCAATAGCCACTTGACATCCACATGTTTGATGTCGTTCCAAAGGCTTGATAAAGAGTAGTCTTTTAGAGCGTATGCGAACATTGCAATAGCAATGACCAGAGTAATGAGATACTTAGTTACCGAGACAATTTTATCTTTCAAAATGAATTGATTTTATATAAAAACAAAAAAGTTTGACCAATATAATGATCAAACTTTTAATGTCACAATAATATTTTATACTATTCGATTGTTCTCGTCAGGGAAAGCTACGGTCGGTTGGAAGTTTTTAGCTTCTTCGAAGCTCATTGTCGCATAAGATATCACAATGACAATATCTCCAACTTGAACTTTTCTTGCCGCCGGACCATTGAGGCATACGACTCCGCTTCCTCTTTCTCCTTTGATCACATATGTTTCAAGGCGTTCGCCATTGTTAATATTGACAATTTGAACTTTCTCATTTTCGATGATATTGGCAGCATCCATTAGATCTTCATCGATAGTGATGCTTCCCACATAGTGTAGCTCCGCTTGAGTGACTTTCACTCGGTGAATTTTCGACTTAAATACTTCGATATTCATGTTAATGATTTAGCTGTTTTGTCACAAAGATAGTGTTTTAGTGAAACCTTTTATAGCAATAGGCTCCAAAAGCGAGTAAGATTCGCCATTAATACAACTAGAAAAAAGATTGATTATTGTAACAGCTAAAGTTCAACGCGGATATTGTCAATTAGTCTAACAGGACCAAGATGAGCCGCTATGCATATGTTTGCAGTTAAAGTCTTCATGGTGTTTTCCATATCTTTAAGCGTATATGCGTCTACAACTCTTAGGTATTCCAAAGTGAGCTTGGAGTTGGACAATATCACAGCTTTTCCTTTTTCAATTGCTTGTTCTATATCTCCGTTTTTTAGGTTTTCTTCAACTGTTTTTAATGCTTTGTATATAATTGGAGATATTTTTCTTTCTTCTTCGTTTAGTCTGAGGTTGCGGGAAGACATCGCCAAGCCGTCTTTTTCTCTCATTGTGTCTACTCCGATAATTTCGGTGTCGAACATGAATTCATCTGCAAGATTGCGAATCAAGGCGAGCTGTTGAAAGTCTTTTTCTCCAAAGTATGCTTTGGCGGGTTTGATTATATTGAACAGCTTGGTAATAATAAGACCTACTCCTTTGAAATGGCCTGGCCTGAATTCACCTTCAAGCGTTCTTTCCATTTCTCCGAAGTCGACAATTACTTTAGGGTCTTTTGTTGGGTAGATTTCTTTGGTTTGAGGAAGGTAAAGTATGTCGCAATGGGCATCGATTAATTTTTTTTTGTCATTTTCTATGGGTGACGGATAATTTTTCAGATCTTCTGCGTTATTAAATTGTGTCGGATTGACATAAATACTACAGACAACGATGTCGTTTTCTTGTTTTGCTTTGTTGAGCAATGAAATATGGCCTTCATGCAAGGCTCCCATTGTAGGCACGAAACCTACTTTTTTGCCCGAAGCAATTCGCTCTTTTATATATTCCCGTACGTCATAGACGTGTTCAAAAACCTGCATATTAATAATATTTTAGCGAATAACATTAAGTTAAAATGACTTTTTTCGAATAAAATTGAGAATGGCTAAAAAAAAATGTAATTTTGTAAATCCGATTAATATAGGAAATCAAATCACATAATTTTGTTTTATGTCAAAACTTCGAATTTTATACGTTGCAAGCGAAATTAACCCTTTCCTTCAAACTTCACAAGTAGCGGACTTTGTTCGCAAATTGCCACAAGCAATGCAAGAAAAAGGAATGGAAATCCGTATTCTTGTGCCAAGGTTTGGGTTAATCAACGAACGTAAGAATCGACTGCATGAAGTTGTTAGACTTTCAGGCATCAATATTACTGTAGGAGAAGAGGAGAAGCCGCTTATCATCAAAGTAGCTTCTGTGCCGAATGCGAAATTGCAGGTTTATTTTATTGACAATGAGGACTACTTCCATCGAAAGTCGATCTTTCATGACAAGGAAAACAATTTTCACCCTGACAATGATGAAAGGGCCATCTTTTTTTGCAAGGGAGCCTTGGAGACAGTCAAGAAATTAGGTTGGAAGCCCGATATAGTTCATTGCAACGATTGGATCACAAGCTTCATTCCAATGTATTTGAAAACAACTTACAAGAATGACCCGATCTTCAAGGATGTCAAGTCTGTGTTCACCTTTTATGACAGCTACTTCAGCCATACTTTTGGCGAGGATATCTTAGGCAAGGTGAAAATGATAGATATTGAAGATGAAATGCTTGATCCTTTGAAATCCGCGGATTTCGCTGGCTTTATCAAAATGGGTACTAAATACGCAGATGTGGTGCATCGATATGGCGAGGACTACAGTGAGAGCCTTAGCGAGATACTTCAAAAAGATTTGGCTGAAGAAGAAATCAGCGTGGTGAAGGACGACGATAAGAGCTTTGAAGACTATTATAACCTTTATAATGAACTTGTTGACTAAAAAACTATTTAATTATTTAGGGCTGGCAGTATTGTCAGCTCTATTCATTTTTTCTTGCCAGCAAAGCGAGGAATCTTTATTCATTGGCGATCCAGACTTCAACGATACTGTTAAGACTGAAAGCATTAACCTTTCTATAACTCAATATTGGGCTGATAGTGTGAGGTCTTCCTTAAGATACAACTATCAAACGGGGCAATTCATTGACCTTGAGGGTATCGGGAAGATGACTGCAAAAGCTTATTTTCAGCCTCAATATCCCATCAAGTTAGTAGATTCTTTGATCAATAGCTCTTCCTCTTTGGATTCCTTAACAATTAACTTCTTAAGAAGCGATATTTTGGGAGTTGAGGATGCTGGATTTCAACAGCGTTTGACATTGCATCAATTGAATGATACTTTAGAGAATAGAGATTACTATACTTTTCAATCTGCTTCTTACAATTCTGAAATTTTGGCATCAGGCTATCAGCCAGGTAAGAAAGATGGTGCTGTTGATACATTGTATATGAAAGTAGATGAATCTTTTGCAGAAGATTTTATTTTAGCTTTGAAAACTCAAGATTTTCAAGACCAAAGAGATTTTAACAATTTTTTCAAAGGCTTGGCATTGATATCAGATGAAAACTCAAAGTTCATTTATAGTTATCAATACAATAGCTATATGACACTTCATTTTTCATCTGAAGTACCTGGGTTGGAAACGAAAGAGTTTAAGATTAACTTTTTCTTCAATTCAAGCACCCAAGATGTTAATGGGAATACTGGTAATTATAATACCAATTTCACTAATTTAGATCATGATTTCACTGGTTCGCCTCTGGACGGTTTAACAAGAGGAGGTGAAATTAAGCCAAGAGGGGGGTATTTTGTTGGACAAAATGGGACTGGACTGGTTCCAAGGATAAACTACCAGAACGTAATCGAAAGATTGAAAGAAATAAAAGGCGGTTTTATTGTTAATAATATTTCATTGATTTTGAATACAGAACGATTAGCTAGAGGAATGACATCTCCTGAGAGTTGTTATATGCCTTATGCTAATAGTAGAAATAGGGTTGTTCAGATTGATAGTGTTATTCAGTCAATACAAACTCCTTCTCCTAGCATACCAATTGGCGGCTCGTCTTCACCATATACAATTATGTATGACAAAAGCCTTCAGGATTATTCGCCATTAAATCTTACTGCATATTCACAGGCTGTTGTTGATAATGCGGATTTTATTAACCGTACTGAAAGAATACCAGCTGAATTTTTTATTCAACCTCAATTCCCAACAGTTGGGAATTTTAATCAAGAATCTAATAACCTTAACTTTTTCCAAGGAAATGAGCAAAATACTTCCGTAGAGGTTTATTATGTGGAAGTATTAGAAGATTCGGAATAAAAAATTAATAAAATATATTTATAAATTACTTTTTTTGGCCGATATTTATTGTCGGCCTTATTCTTTTAAATACTAAACTGAAACTTTTAAACCCCATCATTATATTATGTGCGGAATTGTAGCATACATTGGACAAAGAAAAGCATCCGATGTTATTATAAAGGGACTTAAGCGACTTGAATATAGAGGTTATGACAGTGCTGGAATCGCGCTGGCTCAAGAAGGAAAAATTAATGTCTTCAAAAAGAAGGGAAAAGTAGCGGACTTGGAATCTTTTATGGAAGGCAAGAATTATAGTGGTGAAATAGGCATTGGACATACTAGATGGGCAACACATGGAGCGCCAACGGATGAAAATGCTCACCCACATTATTCTCAAAGTGGAAAGCTTGCGATAATCCATAATGGAATTATCGAAAATTATGATTCTTTAAAGCAGGATTTGTTGGCTAAAGGACATGAGTTCAAGTCTGACACAGATACTGAGGTATTGATTCATTTTATCGAAGATATCAAGGATAATGTTGGTTGTGATTTAGCTGAGGCTGTGAGGCTAGCTTTGACGAAAGTTATTGGAGCTTATGCTATTGCGATAATTTCGGAAGATGAGCCGAACACAATGATCGCCGCAAGAAAAGGCAGTCCTTTGGTAGTAGGAGTAGGGAAAGATGAGTTCTTCTTAGCCTCAGATGCTTCGCCAATCATAGAATATACAAATGAAGTGGTTTATTTAAATGATTTGGAGCTGGCGATTATTAAGGATGGCGAGTTGACAATCAAAGCCGTGGAAAGCGACGAAGTGCAAACCCCTTATATTCAAAAACTAGAGCTAGAGCTTGAGGCGATTGAAAAAGGCGGTTTTGAGCATTTTATGCTTAAGGAAATCTATGAGCAAGATAAGACGATAAGAGATTGCATGAGAGGTCGTTTGAATGCTTTGGAGGGCCAGTTGGTTCTTGGAGGTATTCATAATTACCAGCAAAATATCATCAATGCGGAAAGAATTATTATTATCGCTTGCGGAACTTCTTGGCATTCTGGTCTTGTAGCAGAATATATGTTTGAGGAATTTGCTCGTATTCCTGTTGAAGTGGAGTATGCTTCAGAGTTTAGATATAGAAATCCTGTGATTAAGGAAGGCGATGTTGTGATCGCGATATCTCAATCAGGTGAGACGGCTGATACATTGGCGGCTATGGAGATGGCTAAGGAGAGAGGTGCTATTGTATTAGGCATTTGCAATGTTGTAGGTTCTTCTATCGCACGCGTGTCTCATGAAGGCGTTTATACGCATGCAGGGCCTGAGATTGGTGTTGCAAGTACTAAAGCTTTTACTGCCCAGTTGATCGTATTGGCTATGATCGCTCTTAAATTAGGTAGAAGAAGAGGTACAATTACTGAAGGAAGGTTCAGGGAGTTGTTGATCGAGCTGGATCAAATACCTGAAAAAGTGAAAAAGAGCCTTGATCTTGACGAGCAGACAAAAGAAATTTCAGCAGTATTCAAGGATGCGAAGAACTTTTTGTACTTGGGAAGAGGATATAATTTCCCTGTGGCATTGGAAGGAGCGTTGAAACTTAAAGAGATCTCTTATATACACGCTGAAGGTTATCCGGCAGCTGAGATGAAGCATGGACCAATCGCTTTGATTGATGAGGATATGCCTGTTGTATTTATAGCTACCAGAGATAGCTCATATGACAAAGTCGTTTCTAATATCCAAGAAGTGAAAGCGAGAAAAGGAAAGGTTATCGCTATCGTTTCAGAAGGAGACTCTTTGATACCGGGCATTGCGGATTATGTAATCGAAGTGCCTCATACGTTTGAAGGGTTTATGCCATTGGTTTCGGTTATTCCTTTGCAATTGCTTTCATACCATATCGCTGTGATGAGAGGTTGCAATGTAGACCAACCAAGAAACTTGGCAAAATCTGTGACTGTAGAATAGTATCCGATTTAATATTAAGATATAATAAACAAGAAAGCCGCTTGACAATAAGCGGCTTTCTTGTTTGGAACATTATGGTTAGATACTATTTTAATATTTTTGGTATAGATTCGAAAATATCAACCGTGGCTCTGGACTTGTTGAGCGTGTAGAAGTGAAGCCCAGGCGCTCCATTTTCTAGTAATTCAATGCATTGTTTCAACCCAAGGTAAATGCCAAGTTCATACATTTTTTTCTTATTGTCTTTGTATGGCGCAAAAGCGTTGACAATTTCTTGAGGAATTTCTGTTCCTACCATTTCCGAAAATCTTTTGATTTGGCTGAAGTTGGTGATTGGCATGATCCCTGGTATAATTCTGGCCTTGATGCCTTTTTCTCGGCATCTATCGACAAAATCATAGTAACGCTGGTTGTCGTAAAACATTTGAGTTACGATAAAATCTCCTCCTGCATCGACTTTTCTTTTAAGGTTGTCGATGTCAGCGTCTAGGCTAACAGCTTCAGGGTGCTTTTCTGGGTAACCAGCAACTCCAATGCTATATTCTCCCAAACTATTGGCGTAAGAAATCAATTCTGATGCGTAGTTGAATCCTCCCTCGCTTTTGACAAAGGTGTCTTCTCCCTTTGGGGGATCTCCTCTCAACAACATCAAATTTTTGATTCCTACTTCATCAAGGTAAGCTAGATCTGATTTTATTTTATCTTTGGTAGCGTTGATACAAGTATAGTGAGCCATTGTGGTCAAGCCAATCTGATTTTGCAGATAATCGACTAAATCGAAAGTCGCTTTTTGATTGGAGCCACCCGCGCCATAGGTAACCGAAACAAAGTCAGGGGAAAGCTTTAACAATTGCCCAACATTTATTCCAAATTCAATTGTGGCTTTGAAGTTTTTTGGTGGAAAAAATTCGAAAGAAAACGTTTTCTCTTTCTCTTTGAAAATCTCTTCGATCTTAATTGATGCCATAATCCTTGTCTTTCGTTACTTTGGATAACAAAAGTAGTTTATTCGCCTTTGACCTACTAAGACAATGATCAGACACAGTTGAAGCCATGTTAATAGATCCATTTAAACATGCGGTAGAAGAATCCTAAATAGTGCTCAACGGATGGGCTAATTCCAATCTCGTATTTGTTGTTGACCAGATAGTTCATTTTTTCAGGGTATGTGCCTATGATCAAGCCTGATTTATCTTTGAAGAAATTCTTGACAAGTGGAGTCAATAGCTGGGACAATAGAAAACCAATTAACAATGATAGCAGGAAGTATTTGGTGCTAATGTAGGGTGTTTTGTGGCTGAATTCAGAGTAGTGAATAATAGGAGCCATGAAACAAAGGATTTCAGCCCAAAATGTAAGGTTGTATAGATAGAAGACCTTGCTTTTGGTGCCAATGACCCAATAAATCAAAGTGCTTAAAATCCCCGCGCCAAAGCTCGCGGTAAGTATATTCCAATACATGTTGCCTTGAGGATAAAGAATTGCCCAAAGTATTGCCACGATTTTAAGCAAAGTTATGCTGCCATGAAGATATTCTGCGTTTTTGCTTCTTGGCAATTGCACTATCGCTTTTTCATAATCAGAGTGGAATCCCCATTTGTGCATGAATTTTTCAGCATTGTCTCTGAAAAGGGAAAGTTTGATCGGGTGGCCATCGGCTTCATGGCCGGAAAAGTAGCACTTTTGTTTTTTGCTCATTTATTTAATACAGTTTTTATCAAACTGGAAATTTTTTTGAATCTTATTGAATTCGCTAATTCTATGCCGATAAAAAAGTCCGGTGAATTTCTTCAATAATACATATATAGCTTTTTTTATTTTGAATAAAAAGAATTTCTATTCATTCACTTTAACGCATCATTCCGTCATTACAATTTAAAGTTGCATTAATAGTAGCTTGTGAAAATGATAATATTAGTTTGAAGTTCTTAGGTGTTTATAAAGCTGGCATTTTACAATTATAAGCTTTGAGCATGGATAATTCAGGAGCAGGACTCTATTGATGAAATGAAACTTATTGGCCCATTTTGGACTTTATTTCAAGCATAAAAAATTGAATATCACTATATTTGAAGCTATGGCTACAAAAGATAAAAATAAAGCGGAAAATAACGAATTGAAGAAGATAATCGCGCATGCCAAGGAATATGGTTTTGTGTATCCTTCAAGTGAAATATATGATGGTCTTCAAGCTGTATATGACTATGGAGCTTACGGTTCTGAATTGAAAAAGAATCTTAAGGATCTATGGTGGCAGACGATGACAAAGCTTAATCAAAACGTGGTAGGCATCGATGCGGCGATTTTCATGCATCCGCTTACTTGGAAGGCTTCTGGACACGTAGACAGCTTTACAGATCCTTTGATTGACAATAAGGACTCTAATAAAAGATATCGCGCTGACGTATTGGTGGAAGATAAAGCCGCTGAATATGAAAATGCAGGTGATAAAGAAAGAGCGGACGCGTTATTGAAGAAGCTGGGCCAGTTGTTGGAGGCTGAGGAGCTTGAGGCGGTAAGAGAGTTGATTATCGAAGAAGAGATTGCATGTCCTATTTCGGGTACAACAAATTGGACTGAAGTTAGACAATTCAACTTGATGTTTGATACTCAGGTAGGTGCTGTTGCTGAAGATTCTTCAAAGATTTATCTTAGGCCGGAAACTGCTCAGGGTATTTTTGTGAATTTCTTGAATGTGCAAAAAACAGCTCGCCAGAAAATTCCTTTTGGTATTGCTCAGATTGGGAAAGCTTTCCGTAACGAGATTGTTGCTCGTCAGTTTATCTTTCGTATGAGAGAGTTCGAACAAATGGAAATGCAATTTTTCGTTCGTCCGGGAGAAGAAATGAAGTGGTATGAGCACTGGAAAGAAACTCGATTGAAATGGCATAAAGCCATTGGTCTTCCAGCGGAAGATTTGAGATTCCACGATCATGAGAAGTTGGCTCACTATGCAAATGCAGCCACAGATATTGAGTACAAGTTCCCGTTTGGTTTCAAAGAAGTTGAAGGAATTCACTCAAGAACAGATTTTGACTTGACACAACATCAAGAGCTGTCCAAGAAGAAACTACAGTATTTTGATACTGAAATCAATAAGAACTATATTCCTTATGTGGTAGAGACTTCGATTGGCGCTGACAGGTTGTTCTTGATGGTATTATCAAATTCATTTACAGAAGAAGAAGTTCAGGATGGAGAAAAAGTTAAAACTAGAACTTATTTAAAACTTCATCCAGCGATAGCTCCAGTGAAGGCAGCAGTATTCCCTTTAATTAAGAAAAATGGACTTCCAGAAAAAGCCAAGGAAATATTTGATGATCTTAGATATGATTTTAATATGATCTACGAGGAAAATCAAGCTATTGGGAAACGATATGTAAGACAAGACTTGATCGGTACACCTTTCTGTATTGCTGTTGATTTCCAGACTTTGGAAGATAATACAGTTACTGTTCGTCATAGAGATACTACAGAGCAGTTGAGAATGCCTATTTCTGATTTGAGAGCTTATATTGGCAAAGAAGTTTCTTTCAGCACGATTTTGAATCAACTGTAAGAGTCAACTGAAAATATATGCAAGAAGCCGGGGCTAAGTCAATAGTCTCGGCTTTTTTATTGGATGATTATTCTTAAAAAAGTCATTATAATCAATGTCTTATTATTCGTAAGAAATGACGATATTGAAATTGAAAAGAATTTTTTTACAGATTTATAAGCAAACATATGAGAACTATAGGATTGGGAGGCTCAACGATTCAGGAAGAGCTTGACAAATTCACGAATAAAGCGGCGGATATTACTCCTATTCAGAAGCCAGAGTATGAAGCGCGTATTGCCAAAGCTTGCGAATTGATGAAAGCTGAAGGTCTTAATGCTGTATATTTGAATGCAGGAACAAATCTTCATTATTTTACAGGAACTAAGTGGGGGGCAAGTGAAAGAATGGTTGGCGCTATTCTTACTCAATCAGGCAAGTTGACCTATATCGCACCGACTTTCGAATTGGGTACAATCAATGATATGATGTTGATTGAAGCACCTGTAAGAGGTTGGGAAGAAGATGAAAGCCCTTATCAATTGGCGCTGGATATTCTTGCTGAGGAAGGCATAGCTGATGGCAAGATCGGACTTGATGAATCGTCTGCATTTTTCATAACTGACGGATTGGCTCAGATTAATAAGACTTACACATTTGTAAATGCAAAGTCTATTACGGCTGGATGTAGAATGTACAAGTCTGAAGCGGAAATTTCGATCATGAAAGCTTTGATGGATATCACAATGGACGTTCATAAAGCAGTAGCTAGAATCTTGAAGCCCGGCATTGCGGCGCAGGAAGTGATTGACTTTATCGAAGAGGCTCATATCAGATCGGGTATTCCTACAGGATCGTACTTTTGCATTGTGTTATTTGGCCTTGACTCGTCTTTTCCTCATGGAGTTAAAGCTCCTAAGAATCTTGAGGATAATGAAATTGTCTTGGTAGACACAGGTTGTCAGCTTCATGGATATATTTCAGATATTACACGTACATATGTGTATGGAGAGATCAGCGATGAGCATAGAAGAATCTGGAATCTAGAAAAGTCTACTCAGCTTGCTGCGTTTGAAGCTGCGAAATTGGGCGATCCTTGCGCTAATGTTGATTTGGCGTCTCGCAAAAATCTTGAAGCTAGCGGACTAGGTCCTGATTACAAACTTCCGGGGCTCCCTCACCGAACAGGACATGGTATTGGAATGGATATTCATGAATGGCCTTATATGGTTCGCAGCGAACAAACTCCAATGGCGCCGGGCATGTGCTTTAGCATTGAGCCGATGATAGTGGTTCCTGATGAGTTTGGCGTAAGACTAGAGGACCATGTTTATATGACTGAGGAAGGTCCAAAATGGTTTACGGAGCCTGCTCACAGTATTGAAGATCCTTTTAATACGCAAGGAAATTAATAGACAAAAAGATAAATAGAAAAGCCGCTTCGAAAAAAAGCGGCTTTTTTTATGCTTGTAAATAATTCTTTCAGAGTTAAAATCGGATAGCCTTTTCCATAGTGTACTTGTAGATCATATAGTAAATGATATTCAAGCTCATATTCATGGACTTGTTCTTATTGGACGGCGTTCCTTTATGTTTTTTGTTGTTTGATTCTGAGCTTTCGTTTTTTTCAGGATTGAAGTGATAGTATGAAGAATCCTTTTTGCTTATGTTTGTTGACATATCAGCTTTGTTGTTCTTCGTCATATTTCCATTTTTAGCATTTGCTAAGATAGAAATGAATAATGAAAGCAAGATTAAAATATAAGCAGATTTTATTTTTGAAAAAGAAGAACGCATAATATGCCTTATTTAAAATTTGTTTGTGCTAAATTAATAAATTAAATACTTAAAAGTCAATTGTTTGCCCAAGCAAAATAATATTTCTTTTGCGGAGTGAGATTGGCTTGCTTTCAGGGTTTGTATACTCGAAAAATAGAAAAATGGTTCTATATTTTGTTATTAAATAAGCAAACATTTGTTGTATGTCGGATAAATCAGTCGAAAAAATGACCTTTGAAGAATTATCAGTTTTGTTGGGAGGAGACTATGTAGGGGCAAAAGTGCATCAGGAAAAGGTTGGAAAAATCTTCATTGACAGCCGAAAAGCCTCATTGTCGACCGGAGATGTCTTTTTCGCCATCAAAGGTTTGCGAAATGATGGCCACGATTATATAAGTTTGATGCATAAGCAAGGTTTGAAGCTGTTTGTAGTGGAGCCTTCTTTCAAGAACAGAACCTTTAAATACCCTGAAGCAAGTTTTATTATTGTTGAAAGTGCTAAAGCGGCTTTGCAAAGAATAGCTGCTTATCGACGATCAATGTTGAAATGCAAAGTTGTAGGCATTACAGGAAGCAATGGTAAAACTATCGTCAAGGAATGGTTATCAGACATTTTATCCGAAAAGCATATAGTTACCAAAAGCCCTAAAAGCTTTAATTCACAAGTGGGTGTGCCTTTGTCGGTTCTTGAATTGAATGAGCAAACTGAAATAGGAGTGTTTGAGGCAGGTATTTCTCAAGCTGGCGAGATGCAAAGACTAGAAATGATAATCAAACCAGATTTTGGAATATTCACGAATATAGGCTCAGCTCATGATCAAGGCTTTGAGAGTCGAATAGAAAAGACTAAAGAAAAAATGAAATTGTTCTCGCAAGCGAAAAGATTGGTTTATTGTCTTGACTATTCATTGGTTCATCAAGTCGCTTTAGAATGTCTTGGATCTGAAAGGTTGTTGGGATGGTCTTATACAGATCAGGATGCGGATGTTTATGTTGATGATGAAGATGGAAAAGTAGTATTTTACCCCAAGGGGGAAAGCTCATATGAGATCTTTCATGACTTTTTGGATGATGCCTCTAAAGAGAATTTGATTCATTCGGTTGTTCTTGCCAAGTATTTGGGTATGAGCATTGATGAAATTAATCTGGCGGTGAAGCATTTGCCAAGTGTTGATATGAGATTGTCGATTAAAGACGGCATTAATCATTGTTGCCTTATAGATGATAGCTATAATAATGACTTGGCAGGACTTGAAGTTGCACTGGACTTTATGAGGCAGATGAATCAAAAAAGCAAGTCCACGCTTATTCTTTCGGATATGCATCAGACAGGCTTGAATGTTCAGCATTGGAGAAATGAGTTGTTGAAGCTTATAAAAGCTAAGAAGGTTGACAAGTTGATAGGGATTGGTCCTGAAATAACTTTATGCAAAGATATATTCAATGGAGAAGCGTCATATTTTGCTTCAACGGATGATTTTTTGAATAGCGAGGAGGTATTGAATTTCGATAATGAAACTATACTGGTAAAAGGAGCTAGGCATTTTCACTTTGAAAGAATTATAAAGGCTTTGGAAAAGCAGGTCCATGGCACCAGGCTTGAAGTCAATATGGAATCTTTGGTTCATAATCTTAATTTTTATAAATCAAGGTTGAAAAAGGACACCAAGCTCATGATCATGGTTAAAGCTTTTGCTTATGGCAATGGTAGTTTTGAGATTGCTAGTTTATTGCAATATCATAGAGTTGATTATTTGGGTGTTGCTTATGCCGATGAAGGAGTTGCTTTAAGAAAGCATGGCATAAATATTCCAATCATGGTGATGAATCCAACCGAAGATGACTTTCTCCATTTATTGAAATACAATTTAGAACCTGAGATTTATTCTTTTGACTTGCTGGACCGTTATTGCTTGTATTTGAAAAAAAATGAAAGGCAGTCACGCATTCATATTAAGCTGGATACAGGAATGCACAGATTGGGCTTTGTCGAAAAAGACTTGGATCGATTAGGGCAGATACTTTCCATGCAGGATCAGGTGGAAGTACAAGGTTATTTCACGCATTTGGCGGCGGCGGATGTTTCTGATGAAGATGAATACACGGTCTCTCAATTGGAGCAGTTTTCCACTTGGTTTGACCATATGGCTGAATATGATATCAAAGGAGACAAAATGAAATACGCATTGAATACTGCGGGCATAATTAGATTTCCGGAGTATCAATTTGATATGGTTCGGCTTGGGATAGGTTTGTATGGTATCGATTCTACGGGAATGTGCCAAAGAGATTTACGTTTGATCAGTGTGTTGAAGACAAGAATTTCGCAGATTCATGACCTGAAGGAGGGCAATACAATAGGTTATTCAAGAAAAGGTGTTTTAGCTAAAAACAGTCGTATTGCGACCATGGCAATAGGTTATGCTGATGGTTTCTGCCGATTATTCAGCAATGGAAGATTGCAAGTGAAAGCCGGAGGGAAGTTGGCTCCAGTGATTGGAAATGTTTGCATGGACATGACCATGATAGATATTACAGGTATTGATGATGTCGAAGTTGGCGATGAAGTGATTATTTTTGAATCTGCGGATGATGTTAATCGAATGGCTGAAGCAGCTATGACGATACCTTATGAAGTGATGACGAATATTGGCAGCAGAGTGAAAAGAGTTTTTTATGCGGATTAAATTTATTTGTTTAAATTCTTATATTTAGCAGTATTTAGATTTGATTTTGTATGAGCTCCAAGTTGCTATATTTAATTTTTTTTATGTTTTCGCCTATGATGTTATTGGCTCAAGGCGATGGAGTGTATGTTCAACATGGGCAAGCTTCGTTTTATGCCGATAAATTCAATGGCAGGCTAACTGCTAATGGAGAGAGGTTTTCCAATAATGCAATGACTGCTGCTCATTTGACTTTGCCGTTCAATTCAGTGGTCAGAGTTACAAACAAGTCTAATGGAAAATATGTAGATGTAAGGATTAATGACAGAGGACCATTTGTAAAGGGCAGAATTATCGATCTGACAAAAAAAGCGGCTAAAAAGCTCGAATTTTACGAAAGCGGTTTGGCTAATGTGAAAATACAAGTCATTAATATGGCTTCGGGAAATGATAAAAAACCTTCAACTACCGTTAAGCCAACAGTTGCAAAGCCAGCCAAACGCGAGTTTTATCAAGTGAAAACTTCAGTAAGAGATCTGCGAGGATATGGCGTGCAGGTGGGGAGTTTCAAGGAAATGATGAATCTTATGGATTTGTCAAATAAGTTGCATACCAAATATGGCCAATCGGTATACGTTGAAGTCATGAAGTTGAACGGACAAAAAATGTACAGAGTGTTTTTAGGCGCGTTTAGCGGAAGATCATCCGCTGAGAGTTTGCTTAAGCAGGTAAAGCGAAGTTATCCTGATGCGTTTGTGAAAGATTATAGCAAGAAATAAAAACAGATTCTTTTCAAAGGGTTTTTGGCAAGCTTTTGAACAACAATTAGTGTGAACTTGTATTACATTTAGCATTACGAGTATGCTCTAGATTGGGAAATAACCGTTTTGAAATGAAAATATTATTGACTGGTGCTACGGGATATATTGGCCGAAGAATGATCCCATTTTTGGTCAATGACGGACATTACGTGGTTTGTTTAGTGCGCGATAAAAGCAGGCTGGAATTGGAAAGCTCTCTTCAAGACAAAGTAGAGGTGGTCGTAGGGGATTTGAATGATCCACAGTCGCTTGAGTGCATTCCAAAAGATATCGAGGTCGCTTATTTTTTAGTCCATTCCATGAGCGCTTCCAAAGTGCATTTTCTTCAGATGGAGCATAGTGTGGTTTTGAACTTCATTAATGCTATGGAGAAAACATCAGTTAAGCAGATTATATACCTAAGCGGTATCGTCAATGATAAGAATTTAAGCAGGCATTTGTTTTCTAGAATGCATGTGGAGGATATCTTGAGAGTTTCTCCGATTCCAACCACTACGCTTCGGGCGGCGATAATCATAGGTTCTGGCAGCGCGTCTTTTGAGATAATACGGGATCTTGTAGAGAAATTGCCAGTGATGATAGCTCCAAGGTGGCTTAATACGAAGTGCCAGCCAATCGCCATTAGAAATGTGCTTTACTATTTGTCGAAATGTCCTGGGGATGAACGATTGTATGATCGCTCTTTTGATATAGGAGGCCCTGATGTCTTGTCTTACAAGCAGATGTTGTTGCAATTCGCTCAAGTTAGAAAGCTGAAGCGATATATTTTGACTTTGCCCGTTTTATCTCCAAATCTTTCGGCACAATGGCTGCGATTTGTCACATCCACTTCCATGTCCTTGGCGGAAAGCTTGGTCGATAGCATGAAAAACGAAGTAATTGTCAAGCATGGAGGCTTGGAAAAGCTATATCCGCAAGAATTGTTGTCTTATAAAGAGTCGGTGAGCAAGGCTTTGAGAAGAGTGGAGGACAATGAGGTTATTTCCAGTTGGAAAGACGCTTATATAAGCGGGGAAGCAAATCCAAATTTGCAGGAGTTCCTTCAGGTTCCAAAATATGGATGCTTTATAGATGATAAAAAGCGTGTGTTTACCCGGAATGCGGATGATGTGTTTGAGAATATCTGGACCATTGGGGGGCGAAGAGGCTGGTATGCTATGGATCCTTTGTGGAAGTTAAGGGGTTTGATGGATAAAATGGTCGGTGGCGTTGGTTTAAGAAGGGGACGAAGAAGCCAGTATGACTTGAAGGCTGGCGATGCTTTGGATTTTTGGAGGGTGCTTGTCGCTGACAAGCCTGGCAGGCGTTTGTTGCTTTTTGCGGAGATGAAAGTGCCGGGAGAGGCTTGGCTGGAGTTCGAGGTGAAGGAAAATAGCGATGGCACCAGTGAAGTTAGACAGACCGCGACATTTAGGCCTAAAGGCTTGTTGGGCAGGCTGTATTGGTATGCTATGGTTCCTTTTCACCATTTTATTTTCAATGGAATGATTGATTGCATCGTTAAAGTTTGACAATAAAAAACGGAAAACGTTTACCGCTTTCCGTCGAATATTGTATTGAAGACAATTGGAGATTAACCCAATTGAGCGTCTAGTTTACCTGCAAGGATAGATTTGCTTACAGCTCCTATTTGCTTGTCAACAACTTCTCCATTTTTGAATACCAATAGTGTCGGGATGCTTCTGATTCCGAATTGAGCGGAAACAGTAGGGTTTGTGTCAACATCCACTTTACCTATCACGGCTTTGCCTTCGTATTCTCCAGCTAATTCCTCAACGATAGGTCCGATCATTTTACATGGTCCGCACCACTCAGCCCAAAAATCTACAAGTACTGGTTGATCTGAATTGATAATTTCTGCGAAATTAGCGTCCGTGATTTCTAATGCTTTACTCATGATTATATATTTTAAATATTACTCTTTTTCGTTTGAATAGGTAAATATACGAAAAGACTTTTTTTCAGTTCGGATTAAATCACTAATTACTCAAATAAATACGATAGAATTTATTTATAGGGAAATAGATTTCGTGCATGAGTTAAGGAGGCCCATAAAAAGAAAAAGTCACCAAATGATGACTTCTTCAAAACAGGATATTGAATAAAAATAGGTGTCTTTGTTATGTATACAAGCTTGTGGTTAATTACCCTACCAAGCTTACTATAAAAGTAGCAAAGAAAAAAAACATTTTGTTTAATCTTGGCAAATATTTGCGAGCTACTTTTGCAGTTTCGATGTTTATTTAACGTAAGTTATTGGCTTTATTATGCCGTTTTTGCTAATTTTTTTTCAAAAAAAAGCTTCAAGTTGCTTATTTAAGCCATTTTCCTCCGTTTATCACAATGTGATATTTAGCTAAAAGTAGTACTTTTTTACAAGGTTTGAAATTTAAGTTTCCTAAAATTTGTTAAATGGCGAAGCAAATATTCTTTGACGCATCGACCTTGGCTACATGGAATTAGAGTGAATTTAATAACTTGAAATAGTTATGTTTTTAGCCTCTTATTGTTGTCGTGGGCTTGCCATACTATTAATATTTACATTTTTATATACGAATTGCTCGCATAATGTTAATTTTTGTCATGTAGCTTCATGACTAATGTCATATTTCTAGCTATCGCATCTCCCTATTTTAGCTGAAACATTCAAATAATTAAATTATCTGAGTATTTTATGCAAGCAGAAATTAATACACAACCTTTGGGGACGCCCGATGTAGCCACTACGGGTACTGGGCAGCTGGAAAAATTCAGTTATGACAATAAGATAGTGAAGTTTTTCTCTATCGCGACTGTGTTTTGGGGGATCATAGGTATGACAGTGGGATTGCTGGCAGCGATACAATTGTTCTATCCTCTCTTCAATTTTAATTTGGAGTACACCACTTTCGGCCGAATCAGGCCATTACACACAAATGCAGTGATTTTTGCCTTTGTTGGAAACGCGCTTTTTGCCGGGATTTATTATTCCATGCAAAGATTGCTGAAAGCGAGAATGTTCAGCGATTTGTTGAGCTGGATTCATTTTTGGGGCTGGCAGCTTATTATTGTAGCCGCGGCTATTACATTGCCTTTGGGTTTTACTACTTCCAAGGAATATGCTGAATTAGAGTGGCCAATCGACATCGCGATCACATTGATTTGGGTGGTTTTTGGCTTGAATATGATCATGACTATCCTTCGAAGAAGGGAAAGGCATATGTATGTGGCCATTTGGTTTTATATAGCCACATTCGTTACCGTTGCGGTATTGCATGTGTTTAATTCGTTGGAGTATCCTGTTAATTTTGTTAAGAGTTATTCCATATACGCTGGTGTGCAAGATGCTTTGGTGCAGTGGTGGTATGGACATAATGCAGTGGCATTCTTCTTGACGACTCCATTTTTGGGATTGATGTATTACTTTTTGCCAAAAGCGGCTAACAGGCCTGTATATTCTTACAAGCTATCGATTATTCACTTTTGGTCTTTGATTTTTATTTATATCTGGGCTGGACCTCACCATTTGCTTTATACTTCATTGCCGGGTTGGGCTCAAGCTTTGGGTACAGTATTCTCTATTATGCTGATTGCTCCTTCTTGGGGAGGTATGCTTAATGGTCTTTTGACGCTTAGAGGCGCTTGGGACAGGGTAAGAGAGGATCCTGTATTGAAATTCATGGTAGTGGCGATTACCGCTTATGGTATGGCGACTTTTGAAGGACCGATGATGTCTCTTAAAAATGTGAATGCTATTTCCCACTATACTGACTGGACTATTGGTCATGTGCATATTGGCGGTTTGGGCTGGAATGGATTCATGACTTTCGGTATGTTGTATTGGTTGGTTCCTAGAATGTGGAAGACCAAGTTGTATTCGACAAAACTTGCCAATGCTCACTTTTGGATTGGAACGTTGGGAATTGTGGTTTACGCTGTTCCAATGTACTTCTCTGGAATCACGCAAAGTTTGATGTGGAAAGAATTCACTGCTGAAGGCTTTTTGAAATACCCTAATTTCTTGGAAACAACGCTTCAGATATTGCCGATGTACGCTTTGAGAGCTGTAGGTGGCGCTTTGTACTTGGCGGGAGCTTTGGTGATGGTTTACAATTTGATTAAAACCGCGGGGCAAGGAGAATTCCAAGAAGAGGAAAGCGCTGAGGCGCATGCCTTGAAACCGGTTACCTCTGTTCAAGGAGAAGGATGGCATGGCGTATTGGAGAGAAAATCAGTTGTTTTCACAGTTCTATCCTTGTTGGCTATATTGATTGGTACGGTGTTCGAAATTTTGCCAACATTTTTGATCAAATCAAATGTGCCGACGATCGCAAGCGTGAAGCCTTATACGCCGCTTGAGTTGCAGGGTAGAGATATTTATATCAGAGAAGGTTGTGTTGGTTGTCACTCGCAGATGATTAGACCATTCAGATCTGAAACCGAAAGATACGGAGAGTATTCAAAAGCAGGCGAGTTTGTCTATGATCATCCTTTCTTATGGGGGTCTAAGAGAACAGGACCGGATTTGGCTAGAGAGGGAGCAAGTTTGAATAGAAAGTCAAATTCATGGCATTATAATCACATGGTGGATCCTACCACGATGTCGCCGAATTCTATTATGCCTCCTTACCCATGGTTGATTGAAAATGATCTTGACAAGTCGACTACAATGACTAAGATCAGGGTCATGAAAGAAGTGATGGGAGTGCCGTACACGAATGAAGAGCTCGCCGGAGCGGATGATTTATTGGATGCGCAGGCGAAAGCTATCGCGGAGAACCTCAAAGAAGAGGGAATCAAAGTCAGCAAGGATAAGGAGATTATCGCATTGATAGCATACTTGCAAAGACTGGGAACTGATATTGAAGTTAAGGAAAATAATTAATGAGCCATGTTCAAGCATTATTTCGAAACTATTCAAGACATTGAGGTCGGACCGCTGATTTCATTAGTGATCTTTGTGACGTTTTTTGTTGGCCTGTCGATTTGGATTTATTTCTTGTCGGACAAGTATGTGAAGCATATGAAAAATATGCCGATAGAGGAGTCTGATGGAATCAATGAAGGTCAAGTAGCTTAGCTAATTTGTAAGGCAAATAGGGAGGCTAAGGGCATTGAGAAGCCGATAGCTTCCTTTCTAAACAAATTAAATGCGAATATATAAATGCAATAATATGTTATTGACAAGAATATCTAAACAAAAAAAATATTTGCTGACGGCTTTGCTGCCTTTGTTGAGCTTAACCGCTAATGCATCGTCGGAAGCGTCTATTCAAGACTCTGAAACCTTTATTCAAGTATTGCTGGGAATAACAACAGTTATTTCATTTCTAGTATTGATAGCGGTGGTTATCGTTTACAAAGTGGTTCACTTGCTTTTAATCAAAGAAGAGGAAAAAGTTGCTTTGGCTGAAGGTCGTGAAGCTCCTGTTCGTTTGAGCTTCTGGGATAGATTCAATCAATCGATGACTGATGCTGTGCCTATTGAGAATGAGGCAGAGATCTTATTGGATCATGATTATGATGGCATCAAGGAACTTGACAATCACTTGCCGCCGTGGTGGAAGTACTTGTTTTATGCGACAATTGTTTTCGCCGCTGTTTATCTGGCTTTGTATCAAGTGTTCGATGTGATGCCTAATCAGGAGCAAGAGTATCAAGCTGAGTTGAAAATCGCTGAACAACAGAAGTTGTTGGCAGCGATGAGCATTGATGAAAATAGCGTGGAATTCAGCGATGATCCAGAGGTGCTTGCGTCAGGCGCTGCGATTTATGCAGCCAATTGTGCCGCATGCCACAGAGATGACGGAGGTGGAGGCGTAGGACCTAACCTGACGGATGATTATTGGATTCATGGTGGAACTATTGGGGATATCTTCAAAACGATCAAGTATGGAGTTCCGCAAAAGGGTATGATTTCATGGCAGAAAAAATTGACGCCATCTAAGATTAGTGACGTTTCTTCATACATAAAGAGCATTAGAGGAACAAATCCTGAAAATGCTAAAGAACCTCAAGGTGTAGAAGTGAAAGAGTAGAGAATTTATTTCTTTGCATTTCATTCTTATCCTTTTGCTTGCAAATAGAGCGGGGAATATTCCCTGCTCTTATTTTATTTTAAAACGCAGAGCAATGATGGATACTGATAACATTTATGACGTTGATGAACAGTATAGAGATTCGATCAGTACTGTAGACAAAGATGGCAAAAGGGTATGGCTTTACCCTAAGAAGCCATTTGACGGGTTTATGCACAAGTTGCGAAAAATAGTGGCTTTTGTATTGTTGGCTTTGCTTTTCACTGCTCCTTTCATAAAAGTGAATGGAGAACCTTTTCTTCTGTTCAATATATTTGAGCGCAAGTTCGTGATCTTCGGGACTGTATTCTGGCCTCAGGATTTCTTTATTTTCGTATTGGGAGCGATATCCTTTATTATTTTCATTGTGTTGTTCACGGTTGTTTTTGGTCGTGTTTGGTGCGGCTGGGCATGTCCTCAGACAATTTTCATGGAAATGGTATTCAGGAAAATCGAATATTGGATAGAAGGAGATGCTGTGCAGCAAAAAAAGCTGAAAAAGGCGCCTTGGAATACCGACAAGATTTTAAAAAAAGGGCTTAAGCATACAATCTTTATCGTTATTTCTTTGGCAATATCCCATTTAGTCATGGCGTATTTGATTGGTGTGGATGAGGTTAAAGAAATTATCACTCAATCCCCAATGAATCACTTGAGCGGATTTATGGGCTTGATGTTCTTTACAGGAATATTTTATTGGGTTTTCTCTTACTTTAGAGAGCAAGCATGCATAGCTGTTTGTCCTTACGGAAGACTGCAAGGCGTATTTATCAATCAGGACACAATCGCTGTGATGTATGACTGGTTGAGAGGAGAGCCGAGAGGCAAGATCAAAAAAAATCTTGATCAATCTGAAAAAGGAGATTGCGTGGATTGCAATTTATGTGTGCATGTGTGCCCTACAGGAATTGATATTCGTAATGGGACGCAATTGGAATGTGTTAACTGCACCGCATGTATTGATGCTTGCGATCATGTCATGGACAAGGTTGGCAAACCCAGAGGTCTGATAAGACTTGCTTCTCATGATAGTGTGGAAAAGGGTAGGAAGAAATTGTTTACAACAAGAGTAAAGGCTTATTCAGTTGTATTGACGATTTTGGTGAGTTCTTTTTTGTACATGTTGCTTTCCAGAGGACAAGTTG
Source organism: Aureibacter tunicatorum (assembly GCF_036492635.1). Classification (GTDB taxonomy): domain Bacteria; phylum Bacteroidota; class Bacteroidia; order Cytophagales; family Cyclobacteriaceae; genus Aureibacter; species Aureibacter tunicatorum. The sequence goes on along the minus strand of NZ_AP025305.1, from coordinate 4,560,524 downwards.
AAACTACTCTGTTAAGGGTTCCGGGAATGTTGTACCAAGAGCAAGAGGGCGGTTATATCAGTAATCTGTATAATGGGCAGTTTATTAATAAGTCCGCGGATAGTTTAACCTTGAAATTGAAGGTCCTTAATTTTTCTGATGTGAAAGTCAGAAAAGTTGGCGGAGATGAAATTGTCGTGCCGCCAAATTCTATGGTAGAGGGTGTGTTTTTCATCGAAATACCAGAGAAAGATTTAAATGGTCTTAAAACGAAATTAGACTTGGGTGTATTTTCTCATGATGAGCAGGTTGAGAGTTTGACAACCAACTTCATGGGGCCGGCCAAGTAGTGATTTTTAATATATCAGAATATTTTTTTTAGCCTTAAGTTAGTATAGTGATGTTGGAAGGTCTGATAGTTTTTGTGTCAGGATTGATATTGTTTCTAGTTGAAAAACCTGAAGCAGGGGACGCAAATAAAAGAGGTAAAGGCTTCGCCGAAAACCTGTTCAATTTGTTGACGAGTAATGCGTTAAGAAAGGCAGGGGCGATGGGTATGGTTACAGGTTTTGCCAGTTTGGTGTCTGAAACCGTTTTTTTAGCATTCATGGGCGTGTATATGGCTTCCATTGCATTCTATGCTTGCTATTCCATATTTAACATTAAACGATTTAATCGAAAAAAAAATGAATTGGGGTAAAGCGATTTTCATAGTTTACACGGTCTTCATAACGATGATTCTGTCTTTCGTATATGTGTGCGTCAAGCAAGATATATCATTGGTTGCTGATGACTATTACAAACAAGAGATAGCGTATCAAAGTCAGATTGACAAGATGACAAATGCTCAAGTCGGAGAAGGAAAATTGATTGTGGACATGAATGGCAGAGTGGCGCAGTTAAAGGCTGAAGGAGTGTTTTCTGGAGACATCGAAGGAAAAATGCACTTGTTTAGACCTGCTGATTCTCGACTTGACAGAACATTTGATATCAGCTTGAATGATTCAGGCATTCAAGAAGTGGATTTGAGCGCTCTTGCGCCAGGTCTATGGAAGATCAAGCTTGATTGGCAGGATGAGGACGGAACATTTTATTACAAAGAGCAAGCAGTAGTGTTCTAGCCATGATATTATATATAACAGCACTTTCAATTGGATTATTGGGAAGCTTCCATTGCGTGGGCATGTGCGGACCAATATCTCTAGTGATACCAATGAAAGACCGCAAGCCTTTGACATTGGTTGCCGGGATGACTTTGTACAATCTTGGTAGAATGACTACGTATATGGCTTTGGGAGGAATCATAGGCACATTGGGAGGCGGATTGCATCTGCCGGAAGCTCAAAGGTATTTATCCATTTTGACAGGTGTGATGATGATACTGATGATTGCTCTTCCCAAGGGGAACCTCAATTGGCTTGAGAGAATCCCATTGCTTTATAAATTGAATGCTAAGGTAAAAGCTATGTTCGCAAAGCAATTGTCAGGAACAGGCTGGAAGGCTCAATATGGCATTGGCTTGGCAAACGGACTATTGCCATGCGGATTGGTTTATATCGCTATGACAGGAGCATTGGCGGCAGGTGAATGGCACATAGGCGCATTGTACATGATGTTCTTTTCAATAGGCACATGGCCTATGCTTTTCTTTACTGGAATAGCAGGGAAATTGGTTAGCTTGCAATTTAGGCAGAGATTGGTGAAGGCTATACCGGCTTTGGTATTGGTGATTGGTATGATGTTTATCTTAAGAGGCATGAATCTCGGGATTCCGTATCTAAGCCCTAAAATTTCTACGGAGTCATCAGGCCAACAAGTAATCTGTCATTAATGATGTCTAAAAATATAGACATATATGGGAAAAGGCGATCACTAATTGATCGCCTTTTTTAAATTAAAACTCAGCGTTTAGAAAAATTTCATTATTGAGTTTGATTAGAATCTCTTGCTTGTATTTTGTGTCAACTAGCATGGACACATTATAGTCGCTTCCTCCGAAAGAAATCATTCGAATAGGGTAAGGAACCAATGCATCGAATATTTTACTTACAATGCCTTTGTGCGTGCCTTTGAAGTTACCCGCGGCGCAGATAATAGATTGATCCTTGTCAACGATTACAGTGCCATATTCTTCGATTTCCGCCACGATTTGATCAAGGTGCTCGTCATTGTCAATAGTCAGCGAGACTGCTACTTCAGAAGTAGTAATCATGTCTATTGGCGTTTTGTATTTTTCAAAAACCGAGAACACCTTTTTCAAGAAACCATAAGCCATCAACATGCGGCTGGACTTGATCTTGATAGCTGTGATGCCGTCTTTTGATGCGATAGCCTTGATTCCCGAAGATGTTTGCTTTTTGCTGATCAATGTTCCGTAGGCTGCGGGATCCATTGTGTTTTTCAAACGAACAGGAACCTCATATTTTTGAGCGGGAACAATAGAAGTTGGATGAAGAATCTTGGCTCCGAAATAAGCAAGCTCTGAAGCTTCGTCGAATGAAAGGTCCGCGATAGGAAATGTATTGTCAACAAATCTTGGGTCATTGTTATGCATGCCATCTATGTCTGTCCAAATCTGAACTTCCTCGGCTTGCACAGCGGCGCCAATGATCGTAGCTGAATAGTCGCTTCCACCTCTTTGCAAGTTGTCTATTTCCCCTTCCTCATTTCGGCAAATAAAGCCTTGAGTCACAAAGATATTCGTTTCCGCATTTTCATCCAGAATTTGACTTAAGTGCTCTGTCGTGAATTCAATGATAGGCTCTTTTTCTTCATTGATAGCCATGAAATCCAAAGCGGAAATCAATTTTGACTTGCAATTTTTTTCTTCAAGATAAATAGAAAAAAGCTTCGTTGACATCATTTCTCCTTGGGCTAAAAGCTCGTTGTTAAGCCTTTTGTTGAAGAAATTGTTGACTAGGCTATTGATAAAAGCGAAATGCTCGTCGATGACTTGTTTTGCTTTTTTATGAGACTTTGACTCTTTAAGCAAATCCGGATAGAATGCTTTGTATTTTTCATGAAGCTCCGCAATAAGCATCGACGCCTTATCATGATCCTTGGCAAATAATCTTTCGCCAATTTCCACAAGTGCATTGGTGGTGCCTGATACCGCCGAAAGCACTATAACCTTTCGTTCGCTGTCATCCGTTATCAATGAGGCAACTTGATGCATGTTTTTGGGACTTCCTACAGATGTCCCTCCAAATTTTAGAACTTTCATGTGTGTATGAATTTATGAATTAGAAGGATAATGTTTTATCTATTGAAACCCAGCCAATAGTAGTCTCTGATCTTGAGGCCGGGAGTTTTTTCGTTATTTAGAATCCAAGCATTTTAATCGCTGTGATGGCTGCCTCGTCTCCTTTGTTGCCATATTTTCCTCCAGCTCTGTCCAAGGCTTGTTGTTGGGTATTAGGAGTCAATACTCCAAATATCACAGGCTTGTTGTATTTTAGGCTGACATTGGTGATGCCCTGCGCTACAGCGTCGCAGATAAAGTCGAAATGCTTGGTTTCTCCTTGTATCACGCATCCAATGCAGATGACCGCGTCAATTTCATCCACTTGAGCTGCCCATTGCGCTCCAATTGACAATTCAAAGCTTCCCGGCACATCCTTGCGGTAGATGTTTTCAGGTTTTACGCCATTGGAAAGAAGAGTTTCTTTAGCTCCATTGTACAATGCTTCCGTTACTTCCTCATTCCATTCTGATACTACGATCGCGAATCTCTTTTCTGAAACATCTGTAACGTTTTTTTGTGAAAATTGACTTAGGTTTTTTTCAGCACTTGCCATATGAGTAAATTATTATGTGAATTCTTTTTTGGATATAAAAAAAGGGATAAAGCAACAAAGCTTTATCCCCGTATATTTTTTCGGATTTTTAATGCACTACTTTGTCGCTTGTTGAAGTCTAGTCAACTGTTTTCGAGCGTTCGTATGTTCAGCAGAGCCTTGGAACTCATCCACAATTTTTTTGTAGCTTTTTTCAGCAGCTTTCGCATCTCCAGCAGCTTCGTAAGCTACAGCAGCTTTCTCTAAGTACTGTGGGCTGAATTGCTTATTAGGCTTGATGCCCGCAGCTTCAGTGTAATATTTTGCCGCTTGCGTGTAATCTTTCTTTTCTGAATACGCATCGCCGATAAGAGCTTTAGATCTAGCATTCAAAAGCAGGTCGTTAGAGCTGAATCCTTTCAAGTATTCAATTGCCTCATCGTATTTGCCAAGCTGAAGATAAGAAGCACCCGCATAGTAATGCGCAAGATTGGCAGTTTTAGAGCTTCCGAAATCGTTTATGATATCGACAAATCCCAATACATTGCCATCGCCATCCAAGGCTTTTTGATACTCTCCTTCCTCAAAATAGTATATCGCATTGAAAGCTTCGATTTCAGCTTCCGCATTCTGCGTTGAAGTATAATAATTATATGCGAAGAACAAAGCGATCATAAGGCCTAGAAGACCTCCAACAAGTATAAACGATTGCTTATTCTTAACGATATTATCAGTAGTACTCTCTAATTTATTGGCAAGAGCATCCGGATTTTCAAACATTTCGTTCGAATTCTCCGTGTTTCTTTTTTCTTCTTCTTCCTGCTTTGACATTATCAAAAATATTATTCCTTACAATAAGGTACAATTATAAACATTTTTTAATTATAATCCATCATGGAGATTATTAATTAATCCATGATGAATGGATAGTTCTTCTCCACGTAGACGTCTTTGTAAATCTCGTCAGCTGTAGGGTATGGAGATTCTTCAGCGAACTTCACGCACTCCAATACATCTGCCTTGATTTTTTTGTCGATTTCCTTCAACGCTTCTTCAGTAGACCATTCTTTTTCAAGAATTACTGCTTTCACATGGTCGATTGGATCTTTTGCTTTGTATTCAGCTACTTCCTCTTTAGTACGATACTTTGCTGGATCGGACATCGAGTGGCCTTTGTAGCGGTAAGTTCTGAACTCCAATAGCGTAGGACCTTCTCCTTTTCTTCCTCTTTCCGCCGCCGCTTCTATAGCATTGTGAACATCTTCAGGATACATGGCGTCAACAGATTCAGAAGGCATCTCGTAAGCCGAAGCCAATTCCGAAAGTCTTGTTACATTCGAAGTTCTCTCCACTGAAGTACCCATAGCGTACATGTTGTTTTCGATCACGAATATAGCCGGAAGCTTCATTGTCATCGCCATGTTCAACGCTTCGTGGAACGCGCCTTGTCTTACAGCTCCATCGCCTAGGTAAGTCACTGTCACAAAGTCATTGCCTTTGTATTTGTCAGCGAAAGCTATACCAGCTCCTAATGGAACTTGACCTCCAACAATACCATGGCCACCATAGAAATGGTTTTCCTTGTCGAAAATGTGCATAGAGCCTCCTTTTCCTTTGGAGATTCCTGTTGCCTTGCCGTAAAGCTCGGCCATTACTTTTTTAGGGTCAGAGCCCAATGCCAATGGCTGTGCGTGGTCTCTATATGAAGTCAAATACTTGTCGCCTCTTTTAAGCGCTGAAACAGCACCGGCAACACATGCTTCCTGTCCGATATACAAATGGCAGAATCCGCGAATTTTCTGTTGGCCATACAATTGGCCCGCTTTCTCTTCGAATCTCCTCATCATCAACATTTGCTCGTACCAGTTCATGTAAGTTTCCTTGGAAAACTTCTCTTCAGCGTGATCCGCCGCAGTCATTGGTTTATCGCTTGCCATAATTTATTCTTAGTTAATTTTGTTGATAGAAAAAAGTAACGACTTTTGTTAAATAACAAGTCTTCGCCCAATTAAGGTTTTTGTCTTTGCGAAAATAATTAAAAATCATTCAGTATCAAGCGTATTGGCCATGTTTCTTAAAAATATAAGTCTCTTTAATTTTAAAAATTACGAAAATACAACTTTCGAATTTTCGAGGGAAATCAATTGCATTATAGGAGATAATGGCTTGGGCAAAACCAATTTACTGGATGCGATACATTATCTTTCCCTTGGAAAAAGCATGATTAACACGCAGGATACTTTTAATATTAGGCATGATGAATTAGCATTCGCAGTCAAAGGCATTTTCCAAAAGAATGACAGAAGTTATAAGGTAAGCTGCGGATTTCAAAAATCATCTAAGAAAACCTTGATGGTCAATGGAGAAGTATGCGGAAGGTTGAGTTCGCATGTAGGCCAATTTCCAGTTGTAGTGGTCGGTCCTCAGGATCAGGATCTTGTTTGGGGTGGAAGCGAGTTTAGAAGAAAGCTCTTTGACAGCATGTTGTCACAAGTGGACAATGTTTATTTGGAGAGTTTGATACGGTATTCTCACTATCTGACGCAGCGAAATGCTTACTTGAAGGGCTTGTCGGAAGGCAAACCTTGGGATGAATTGCTCATGGATCATTTTAATCATGAACTGTCTGCCCAAGGTCGAGTAATTTTTGAAAAAAGGGAGAAATTTTTAGATAGCTTCAACGAGATTTTTCGCAAGTATTACAAGATGTTCACCAGAAAAGACGAGCGTGTTGAGATAAAATACAAATCAGGGCTAAGAGATCATGATTTCATGCAAAAACTTAAGGAGAATATTGAGAAGGATAGGATTTTGCAGAGAACAACATTTGGCGTGCATCGGGATGATTATTCGTTTGTTTTGGATGACTTTCCGTTGAAGAAATATGCTTCTCAAGGCCAACAGAAATCATTTACGATAGCTGTGAAGCTAGCCAAGTTTGAGTTTATGATGAATCAATGCGGTTACGCTCCCTTGTTGTTGTTTGATGATTTGTTTGACAAGTTGGATGAAAACCGAACCGAGGCTTTGTTGGATTTGATTTCCAAGTCTCCATTTGAACAAGTTATGATTACCGAGGCTAAGTATGATAGGTTGCAAGCTTTATTGGAGAAGATGGGAATCGCTGCGAATATGTTAAAAGTGGATGAAAATTAAAAAAGCCCGAAGTTATCGGGCTTTAGTTTGATAATTTTATGTTTAGAACAAATCCTTAAGCTTTTTCAGAGCGTCTTTGACATCGTCTTCGGTCTTTTGTGATTTGTTCTCGGACTTGCTTTCAGAGCTTGAGCTTGATTTTTTAGGGGATTTGTTGCCTATGCCTTTTGTGCCGACGATCTTATATTTCAGATCATCGTATTTGCCCGTAACTTGCACGTCTACTTGCAGTATTTCGGCGATTACATTTTGATTGCTGCCCAATGCATTGTTGATAAGCGAGTTGATTTGTTTTCCCACACTTTCAGTAGGAATATTCACTTTGACATTATAGTCCAATGTTCCGTCAAGCGAATTGCTACCCGATATCATACTGGAATATTGGCCAATTTTCACATCAAATGGTTTTACAAACACTTTTCCGTTTTGAATTTTAGCGAAAATCTTAGTGTCGTCGATAAGGATGTCCGAAGAGCTGTTGCTTTTATTGATGATCTTATTGACGCCTTTTACCAAGTCGGAGTTTTTAATCGCTGCATTCATAATATCAAGAATTCCATCTCCATTGAGTTTCGCCAGATTTGGTTTCATGCCCGGCAACATGGTTCCGTCCATTTTGAAATCCCAAGAGCAATCTCCTGACATTTTTTCAGCTACAGGAGCGTAGTTTCTTACTGTAGCGAAGCTTTTGTAAGTCTTTTTGATCGAAATCTTATCTACTTTGAGTTTATATTCAAATGATGGCTCTTTTGTGTTTTGGGTATTGTATACGCCATTCATCCCAAAGTGGCCTCCAAGCATATTGAATTTCAATCCATTGAGATTTACAATGCCGTTTTTCACAGTTACCTTGCCGTTCAATTGTTCCAATGATAAATTGTCATAGTCTAGTTTTCCTATAGACGACATGATCGCGAGGTTTAGATTTCTTGGAATGATGATCAATTCTTCCGATTCGCTTTGCGTAGGTGCTTGATCTGTTTTGCCAGTGCTTGTTTCTTCTGTTTCAGAAATGAACTGATTCAAGTCAAAGTACTTGGAGTTCAAGTCGAGATTGCCGTATAGCTGATCGTCTTTTAGAGCGTAAGCCAAGTAATTGTTGATAGAACCGGTAACCTTGAAGTCGCTGGTTTGGATTTTTCCATCAAGCTTTTTGAGTTCCATTTTTTTAGGGTCGAAGACCAGTTCTCCTTTGCTGATCATGACGCCTTGTGGAATGGATGGGTTTTTATATGAAAAATTGCTCAATGTGAGTTGACCGCTTGTTTTTAGCCTGTCGTATTTTTCATTGTCCAGATCAGACATTTTGCCCTTTGAGGCAATATTAGCATACACGTTGCCTTTCATTTCAGTGCTGTCGATCGGATAAATCGCAGTCATCGCCCCAATATCTATCTTGCCTTTGGCTTTGATGTCCCAATTGATGTCATTGAGGTTGTAAATCTTGCCCGAAGCGTCAAAACGCTCTTTATTCATGATCATGGAAAGGTTTGGAATAGATATCAGGGTGTTTTCCATTTTTCCTGTTTCGTTGACAACATCGGCAGACAGGTTGATATTTTCTATAGGCAAAGGAAAATGAGCCGACTTGATATAGCCATCCTTCAAGCCCATGTGGCCCTTAACTTTAGGAAATTGATCGTTTATTGAATCATAATAGCCATCCGCATGCAACTCCAAATCGTAGATTCCCTTCATTTCCAAACTGTCAATAGGGAAGATATTCAATAAGTCATGAAGGTCTACTTTGGCTTTGATATCAGCGACAAGCGGGTAGTTGCGTAGATTCTTTACAAGAATTTTCCCTTCTAAAGGGTTTTTCCCCATTTTCAATGATACATTTTTTATATCAACGCGAGTGTCTTCGATGACACCGTTTTGGTTATCGACATGCATATCGATATTAATGTTGTTAATGGCTGTAGGAAGTTCAGGGTATTTGAACATCGCATTATCCACATCCAGATTCAAACCAAATGCAGGAAGACTTTTTTCATTGTAAGTTCCTTTTACGAAGCCGTCGAATTTGAATTTTCCGCTAGCCTCGAGGTCTTTGAATTCTTTGGTATAAATTCCCGGAGCTAAAGAAAGAATGTTTTTGAAACTTGATTCTTTGCTAGAGAATGTAATGTCAGTAATCAAGTCCTTATCATTCATTTTTAGATTTCCGTCGAATCCAAATTCAAAATCGTTGATTTTAATGCTGTTCTTGGTGAATGTGTATGTCGAGTTCGCCATATCCATCAATAAATCCACATCGGCTGTTACATGCTTGTCTTTGATGTACTCCGTTCCTTCATAGTATAGGGAAAGCTTGTTGATCTCTGTCTTTGTTTCAAGGTCGAATTTGGACAAAGTAAAGTCTCCGCTTCCGTTATGGTTCAATCCATTTACCGCAGTTAGAATCTTTTGTTGACGGTCGTCATACTTGATATTGGTATTTTGAATCTGCCATTCTTTGATTTCGATAGTCAAATCTTCGTTTGATTCTTCTGTTTTTGTTTCCGTTTTTTGCTCTTCTTCAGAACTCTTGGCAATGTCGTAATTGGCTTTGCCGTCTGGCAATACAATGACATTGAATTTGGACTTGTCTATGAAAATACCGTTTACTTTGATTTTCTTTTTTAAAGCGCTCAGGAGGTTGATGTCGGTGGAGAACTCCCCTACATGAGCCAGCGTGTCGTTGGCGAATACACCATTCCCAATGACATCCAATTCTTTAATGGAAACCATTAGGTTTGGAAAATGCTTGATGAGGCTAATGTCAATATTGTCAGGGGAGTAAACGATTTTGGCATCAATATTTTTGTTGATGGCTTTGTCTATTTCACTGAGTATTCTATCTCGGAAGAGTATAGGAATTAATATAATCGCTAAAAAAATAACGACAATAAGGCCTCCAAAGGCATAAAAAAACTTTTTCATAATAGAAGCGTATTTTTTGAGTTTAAGTCAAAAGCTATGCGAATTTATTCAAAAACGATAATAAAATAAGTTAATCAATAAATTCAATTTTCACTAAGTGAAATCTTCATAAAATACGCTTCAGAGTATTAATAGTTATTATTTTTCCGTTAAAAGAAATTCAAATGCGCCTAAACTGCATGGATACTCTCGGTTGATATTGGCAAGGTCGACAGGAATGCCAATATCATTTCCTTTGTTTGTGGCTGGGTGATCTTCGATTTCGGCATTGAGAGTATAATTGTACTCTTCAGGCGTAGTGAAAAGGCTTTCCATTGAAAAGTCTGATGCATGGTTGCCATTAAGCATTTCTTCGTCTCGAGAGTTTATCAAATTGTTGATAATGTTTGTCTCATGGCCTTCGTTGATGAAATTCAATATGATTGATTCTTGCCAGCTGGAGCAAGCGATGATATTGTTCTCCAAGTTTAGTTTTACAGTATAATTGGAAGTTGTTCCATCTTCTTGGATGCTTTGGTCTTCGATAAGAACCAAAGCATTATGCGTATTTCGACCTGGCACTAGCAAGTTATAATAGAAGTTGGCTAGAGTCGAGTGCTTTAAGTCAATAGTTCCTCCAGTGGATTTGATGCAATAATCTCCGCAATTGTTTATGACTGTGTTTGAAGCATTGATGACGCCATTTGTATTCATGACGCCATTGTATGTCATGTTTTCTATGACCGTATTGTGCAGGCTAATATCCGAATTGTCATCGCTAATTATTCCATTTTGAGCATTTCGAATTTTTACGTTTTCAAATTTGTTGTTTTTAGAATTCTCAGAAAAGTAAATGCCTCCCCATTGGCCGAACATGTCTTCATATCTATCGTCTTGTCTCCATGATGTGAATTGAATAGGCGATTCATAGGTTCCTATCGCTTCAAGACTTCCGTTGACAATTATCGCAGTATTATCATTCCCATAGATCTTGACGCCTGAAGCAATTGAAAGCGTGGCGCCTTGGTCGATCCAGAGCGTGTCGTTTAGCATGTATGGCTTCGAGTCATCCCAAGTCGTATTTTCTGTAATATGGGATTGACCTTCAATTTGATTGGTGTTTTCTCCCCAAGCCAAAACAGGGATGCTTCGACTGAAAGAATCGAATTCTATATCAAGAAAATCTTCTACTTTGAAAGGGTATGAATCCTCGCTTTCAGGTATTGTCACTGAAAACAGCACCATAAGACTGTCATTGCCGAATAGTTTTTGATTTTCGAGAGTATGGGATGGAATACCATTGATGATGACCTCATAGGGCGTTTGTTCCATACTTCTCATCCCTATTTTTTTGATAAGCGTGGCTGATTTGTTTGAATTGTATATCTTAAGCCGATGCGTTACGCTTAGTTGATTTGTGATCAAAGTATCGAATGAGACTGTGTCGGAAGAGAACGAAATCGCAGTAGAAACCGAAGGTGCGAATTCTTCGCTTTCAGGATTGCAGGATGTTAGTTGTATCGTTGCTAGTAAAGCAAAAGTAAAAAACAGATATACAATTTTATCTTTCATGTTGGCCTATTTTGGAACATAAAAGATAATATTAAATATCTGTTTATTCAAAAAAATGCTCTTTAAATTAGTATTTGCATAGATGCAGTCAGTTTTTACTCCGCTCCGCCGTCTTTTAGTTTTTCGGCATGCTCGGCAAGTCTGAGAGCGTCGATGAATTCGCCAATTTCACCATCCATGATTGTAGGCAAATTATAAACGGTCATATTGATTCTGTGGTCGGTAACTCTTCCTTGAGGATAGTTGTAGGTTCTGATCTTGTCAGATCTGTCGCCGCTTCCCACCATAGACTTTCTTTGAGCTCCAACAGCGTCGTTATGTTTCTTAAGCTCTATTTCGTAAAGTCTTGATCTCAATACTTTGAGCGCTTTTTCGAAGTTCTTGATCTGAGACTTCTCATCCTGACAAGTTACAACGATTCCTGAAGGTTCGTGTGTAAGCCTTACCGCTGAGTAAGTGGTGTTAACAGACTGTCCACCAGGTCCAGAAGAACAGAAAGTGTCTTTACGAATTTCATTCATGTTCACTTCCACTTCGACGTCGTCCATTTCCGGAAGAACCGCTACGGAAGCTGCCGAAGTATGCACGCGGCCTTGTGTTTCTGTTGCCGGAACACGTTGCACTCTATGAACGCCAGATTCGTATTTTAGCTTTCCATATACATCGTCGCCTGATACCGTGGAAATAATTTCCTTGTAACCGCCGGCCGAACCGTAAGTCAAATCGAGAATGGTAAGCTTCCATTTGTTTTTCTCAGCGAATCTTTGGTACATTCTGAAAAGGTCGCCGCCAAAAATCGCGGCTTCGTCTCCACCTGCACCGCCTCTGATTTCGAGAATGGCGTCTTTGCTGTCATTTGGATCTTTTGGTATTAGCAAAAATTTGATCTCTTCTTCCAAAGGAGCTTTTTGAGGGTTCAAATCATCAAGTTCTGCTTTGGCCATTTCTCTGTAATCAGGATCTTTTTCGTTTTCAAGGATATTTTTCGCTTCTGCGATTCCATCTACGACGCCTTTGTACTCAAGGTATTTCTTTACGATTTTCTCAAGATCTTTATATTCTTTGGAAAGCTTAGTGTAAGCTTTAATGTCTTGCATCGCTTCTGGCTGCACCATCAATTGTCCTACTTCCTCAAATCGTTCTTTGATAGCTTCGAGTTTGCTAATAAGATCCATATATTTCTAAGAATTTATTATTTACGTAATAATTTGAGCTTCAGGATGGTAATTCATTTGGGCAAAAAGTTCAATTTAAATTCCCGCAAGCTCTTAACTCACAAAGATAAACAATTCGAATTTATATTCGGATTCATTTCTCTTATATTAATTTCAAGTCAATGCAATATTATGAAAAAAAAATTATTTGAATATACCGATTAAATATGATTCTATATTTTGACTATATGGCATATTATATCTTGTTAAATATCATTAATCTAGTGAAAAAAAGCTATCTTGCAGTAAGTGGTGATGGTTTTCACCTTAGACTTATTGGTTCTTTTTTTGAGTTTAAAAAAGTATGTTTAAGATAAAAGCGAGTATTTATAAAAGCATTCTTGGAGGCTTTCTGTTGCTGGTTCTTGTTCTTTCCGCCAATGCCGGCTACAAGGTCTGGAAAATCAAGCAAAATAACGCAGGCTTGAGAGAGGCTGTTGAGGTTACCAATAATTCCGTAATCGCATTGAAAGATTTGGCTTTGCTGTTTAGCAAGTCCAAGATGCTCATCACTAATTGGGTGTACACCAATGTGGACAATGTGGAGGACAGAAAGCTCTTGAAGAGTCTTACCAGAGAAGATTATCAATTAATCAAAGAAGATTTGAATGAGTTGGCTTTGCATTGGGACGAAGAGCAGTTGAAAGGCTTGCAAACCGTATTCGCTGCTTTTGACAAAATCTTGCTTAAGCAAAAGGTGATTATGAATAATCTCATGACTTATGAAGATTATCAAAACATAGAAAATATCAATCAGGCGCTAAGAACTTTGAATACTGAGTTGAATCCCGAGTTCGAATTGGTGGATTTGAATTTGAAGGAATTGCAGAGGGTTCAAAATGAGAAGCTGAATCATCGAATGATTAATATCCAGGAAGCAAATAAATCCATGGAGGACTCGGAGCTTATTTTCGCTTTGATCATTTCTTTAGGAGGATTTTTTGGAGCTTATTTGTTGGCGAGAAGCGTTTCAAGGCCTGTTAAAAAAGTCAGCAGAGCTATCGATTCATTAAGCAAAGGCGAATTGCCGGAAGGCTATGAAGATAAAGATTATTTGCATAATGAGATCAACGTGATGACGAAAGCGGTGGGAAGATTGATCAAAAATCTTAAAATGACCTCTCACTTTGCCGAGAATATTGGAAAAGGAAATTACGATACGCAATTTGAGGCAAGCGGGCATAATGACATTTTAGGCCAGTCGCTTTTGGAAATGCGGAATAACCTGAAAATGGTAGGACAGGATGCCGAAATGCGAAGCTGGACCAATGAAGGAATCGCTAAGTTCAGCGATATTTTAAGAAAAAATAGCCAAAGTCTTCAAGATTTGTCTGATGACCTTTTAAGCCACCTTGTCAAATACTTGGGAGCCAATCAGGGAAGCTTGTTCTTGGTGGATGATTTTGAAGGAAGCGACCCGAAGTTGGAATTAGCCGCATGTTACGCGTGGGAAAAGAAAAAATATCTTGATCAAAAAGTAAGTTTAGGAGAAGGCTTGGTAGGTCAGGTGTGGTTGGAAAAAGAGCATATTTTTCTTACCGATATACCAAAAGGATATATTAACATAACATCAGGTTTAGGAACTTCAACACCGGGATGTATTTTGATAATGCCGCTTAAAGTCAATGATCAGGTATTCGGCGTTTTGGAAATTGCTTCTTTCAAGGAGTTGAAAACGTATGAAGTAGAGTTCGTGGCGAGAATATCGGAGAGCATAGCTTCGACGGTATCGAATGTGAAGATCAACGAAAAAACGCAAAGACTGCTGGAAGCATCTACAGAATTGACAGAGCAACTTCAAGCCCAGGAAGAAGAGATGAGGCAGAATATGGAGGAACTGGAAGCTACTCAAGAGGAAATGCAACGAAATATTCATGAAAAAGAAGGTTGGGCGTTGATTATCAATCAAACAAATGTCGTATTGAACTTGGATCAGGCTCTTAAGATCAAGTCCGCGAATATGCAGGCTACTGAATTAAGCGGTTTTGCTGAGCATGAGTTGATAGGCAAGGATTTGAAGTTCTTGATAGATGATGAGAATGTATTGAAAAAGATTGAGTTTATGGCTCCAAATGAAGTTGTTACCGGCACATGGAAATTCAAGACTCAAAATGATGACCACTCTTTGTTGCTTAAATCATCTGTAGCATTGCAGCAAAATTTAATAAATGGAGAGAAGAACTATATCTTGATGGGGTCTGATGTGACCAATATTACCGTGGCGTTATGATGAAGAAAATGTGGATAAAGGCTTTGTTGGTGTTGGCTATTTTGAGTTCATGCAATGAGGAAAGACATAAGGATGCTGGGAGCGCAGCATTTAAAAAAGAAAGAAAAAACCGTTCGTTTAGAAAAATATCTCAAGGCGAAATAACTGCCCAAGCATTTAAAGTCGGGCGAGAGTTGAGGCCAGTTTTGGATTCTTTGAATACTTTAGGGAAATTGGATTCTACTCAACAATGGGAAGGTTTTAAAATATCTGTAATCGACTCTTCACGCTTTTCAAAGGCAGATAGTATTTCCCAGCAGTTATATGATGCATACCTTTATAATCTGGAAAATAAATTGCCAATGGAAGATAATGTGCAAGCATTGAATGATGATCGATATATTTATGCTTATCCATTGCAAGATTCATTGTCATCAAGCTTTAAGCTTGTTGAAGTGTTTTTGGCAAAGAAAAATATCATCTTAAGTATGTAGTTCTTATTTAGGAGCTACTACTGGAACTTTTCCTTTTAGACTTTAACGAAGTTTCCCCTTCTGCATAAGTTCTGTGTCTAGAGTCATGGGAACCAAAAAACTCGTCTTCTTGAGATTTTCTTTTAGGTCTTGGAGATTCTGATTTAATGGAATCGTTGCTTCCCAAAGATATCTGATTTGTAGCACTGCTGGCTTCTGGGATGACACCTAGTGAAGAGTCTGGGGGACCGACGATAGGACTTGTTGGAGGTGGATTTATATCTACTGTTACAGATACGGTTTGAGGACCAGGAGTGCTCGTTTGCGGAGGAATTTCTATATGTCCGGATAGTGTTCTGTGTAAATGCATAGTTTTTTCCACGTCTTCAAATGAATTTTCAGAAGAGTTTGGAAGTGTTCTTGGCCTAACAACATCATAGGAATGCATCAATTTCTTGAACCTCCTTTTGCGCTTAAAGTCTTCATATCGTTTTTTGTCGCTTACTGTTGTAGGGGCTGAACGCTTGAATTCAATAGAATCTTCCAACAAAGGGTTTGTTTGAGTTGCATTTAAATCTTGCAAGTTCAGCGAATTTGCAAATGATCGATGCATTTCAAGCGAGCTGTCTTCATCTAAGGTTTCTGTATTCAAGCGAGATCTTCTTGAGCGGGTTAGGAGAGGGCTGTGAACAGTTGTTTCATCATCGAAATCATGAGCCCTTGAATCTGTAGAGGCATTGATGATTGAAAATTCGTCGCTTCGGTGCTGTTCGCCTTCTACAAACACAGTTCTGAATTCTTGTCTTAAATCACCCATATCCGGAACATCAGTACCCGGAAGACCTGATAAAACCTCAAATAAACGTGGGACAGTTACAGTATTGGTATAAGGATCGTATTTAGGCGTGATTCTCGGAGCATCATAATTGTCATATCCCGATATCCTTTCATATTCTCCGTCTTTTTCTTCCACCCATTCATCGTCTACATGCATCTTTCGAGCTTTTGCAATTTGGCTCGCGTATTCTTTTCCATACATTCGCTCAGTGCTTAAAACTTTATCTCTAGCGAATCTTTCATGTACATTTTCAGGCTGATAAGCTCTTTCTGTTAGCTTGAGCTCTTTTCTTACTTGATTTTCCAAATAGTGGGCAAACGCGGTTTCATCATTTACGGTTCTGAACTTATGCTTATATTGAGTGACAATGGCTTGAATTAGCACACGGCAGTATTCGATGACTTTAGGAGTCAAAGTCAGGTAGCCTTCCTTTTTTTGCTCGTCCCAGAACTTGCTTTTGTCTAAAAATTTAGTCTCTTTTCTGGGGTTGGCGGCGATTAAGATATCCGATTTTTCAATTCCTCCAAGAGGGTCTCTTCCAATGGAGTTAAGAGCTTCTTTTGGAGAATGGAATGGCTCTGGTGGGGCGATGAATTTTTTTCTTCGCTTAAATAATTTTGCAAGTTTTTCTCTTCTGGTAAGTGGTTGAGAAGTTCCTGTTTGGACATCTATTTCTTGATATTCTGGAGAGTCACCAAGAAAATAAGCTGTTTCGTCATTCCATGTGTGAGCGAATACATTGATTCTGTAATGTTCATAATTGAATGGATGTTGATGCGGCTCCATGTTGGGGCCTAAATGCATGGCTTTTTCTAGAATTAGCCTTCCTGTCGGGCACATCATTAATCGAAGATTTAAGCTTTGAAGCTTATTTTTGAAAGTGCCTTCGAGGTTTTGCGAAGGATCCATGTCCAGCCACTCTTGCACTGCTTTTATTCTTGGCATTCTTCTGGCTCCCATGGAAAGGCTTCCTAATTGCAATCTGGCATGCAATTGCTCGCTTTCGCTTGTTGGCTGAGGCAGAAAAGACGGGGTTGCTCCAGACTTGTCCATAGAAGTCGTTCGGAGATCTTGCTGGCTTTTTTGCGTGCCTCTTCTGCCAATGGTTGTGCTGCGTCTAGGCCCTTTGGGTCTTACAGTTGTGGTTCCAGAACGATGAGATTCCATATCAAGCCTGTAGGTGGAAGCCCTTTCTCTAATTGTCCTTTCCAAAGCGCGACTTCTTGCTTTGCTGGGGGCGATGCTTTGAGATATTGAAGCTGTTCTTAATTGCTCCATTCTGTGCTCCACCTCATCGGGAGGCAATTCATTGTAATAGATCTGAAAACCGGTGCCATCGCCTCTTTGATCAAAAAGAGTGAAGAATCTATCGTTGTATTTCTCCGAAGGAGTTAGGCTTTGAGCGCCTCCGAGTACATTTGCTGCTTCTAATGTCGGAGGTTGGTCTCTTTGCGCTCCAGTGGTTTGTTCTGAAGCTCTACTTAGATCTTCACGTTTGGAGTGATCGGTATGAATCATTTCATAAGAGACCATGAGTGATTGTTCCAAGCCCTCTTCTTGGCTGTCTCTTCTTCTATGGAAATGCTCATGCACTCTTTCTGTTTCGGTCTGTGCATTGTCGGGCACCCACATTCCTTCAAGGCGATTAAGAAAAATGCCGCATGTTTCTCTATATTCCGTGAATTCATCAAGCACTTTGATGTATTCCAAATCTATGTCATCGATCAAGTCCAAGATACCAACAGTATAAGGGTGGTATGGAGCGCTTTTATTTGAATGCAAAGGAAAGCGTGAATACCATTTGTTGCAATGTCTTTCCAGTTCATACAAGACTTGTATTCTTGATTTGTATCGCGGCATGTTGAATGATCTGGAAGCCAAGTCTTCGTATCGAGCCAATAAAACTTCGATATGTGCGATCTCAGGATGCTCTTTAAATCTATTTTTGGCAGCGTCATGGGATGGATCCATCGTCATATGCTTGAACGTATTCAAGGACATAAGCGCTTGAATAGGAGGTTGACCAATAGACACAGGAGCGTTTTCTTCAACATTGGGCATTAGTTGGACGGCATTCAATCCTGCCTGTCCACTTGGTGCTTTTGCTTTTTTTGAAGATACCTGTCGTTTGGAATAAATCATTCAGTCGCCTGTCATTCTATGCTCGCTAACCATGATAACTATTTAGAATGCATTTTGATTTATTCTCTTTTTAAGCCTTATGTGTGGCAGGCTTTATGCTCTTCAAGCTCACTTGTCCAATGATTGCCAGCGTAATGCCTAATAAAGATAAAATGCTGATGCCAATACGTGTATTGAAATGATTTTCGAATATGATCCCAAATATGACCGGAGATATCGCCGTGGCGAATATCATCATGGTGGAAACAGTGCTTTTTACTTTGCCGAGATGTTCCCCTCCATATATTTCCGCCCAAAGCGCGCTGCCCACTAAGCTTCCAAAGCTTAGCGTCATGCCATTCATGCACATGTAGTAAAACAATGCGAACTTGTGGTCAATCCAGTCCATAATAAGCAAACCGGAAATAACCGGAAATAGAATAAAAACAACAAGCTTGCCCGCGCTGAATTTATCAATAATGGGACCTGCGAAAAAGGTAGTGCATATGCGGAATGTTCCAAAACCAACAAAAGTAAAGGCAAACCATGCCTCGTCCCATCCTTTGGCTTGCAGTATCAGGTTTTGATGAATGAAAACACCAGTAGTTACAAATGGACAGAATATTATTATCAAGGCAAGTGTTATGAATCGATAATCCGAGAAGAGCTCTTTTTTTGTAATTGAGGTACCAACAAGGTTCTTGTTCTTATTTTGTTTGGGAAGTCTGAATTCATCATGTCCTTCGACTACTTTATAAACCGCAGGGATAAAAGTAAAAGCTATAAACACAGAGAAAGCCATCCAAGTGTATTTCCATCCTAAACTTTGGATCATGAGAAAGACTATATAAGGAGTGACCATTTCCGCCAAGGACATGGAGGAAGAGGACAGCGAAAGAGCTTTTCCTCTATTTTGCGAGAAAAATCGGCCCATAGAGGTTGCTCCAATGAGCGGCATTAGTCCTTGCCCTGTAAGCCTGACGCCAATTAGAGCCGCGCACAAAGTCCATTTATTGAATGTATTAGCCATTAATAGGCAAAATATGGCAAGTCCTAATCCGTTGATAATGCTGAATTTTCGGATGTCCATTTTATCAGCATATGGCCCAAAATGGGCGATACCTACGGCTCCAAGCAAGGTGGCGCCTGAATAAAAATATGAAAATTCGGCGTTGTCCAGTTGGAAAGACTCTAGGACGTTGGGCACGAACAAGCTGATAAGGAAAGTCTGTCCAAATGAGGAGTAAAAGTAATGCAAGGCTCCAAAACCAATATAATTGGGGTATTTTTCAAGCAGTTTCCAGTAATTCAGGTTCATTCTTGTTCGCGGTAGTTTTTCAGTAAAGTTTCAAATCACAAAGGAACAATAATTGAGGCACTTTTATGCTTTTGGAGAGATAAACTAATCTTTGCAACAATATTTTTAGTGAACTATACATAATTTTTTTTGTTGACAATCAGTAATAGCCTTTATTTTTTGGTATAATAAAGTTTAAACCTGTGAGATTGGAAATTTCCCATGACTTGATTCAAAAGTTGTCTTCAAAGCATTCTCAAAAGTTTGATACGAATACCAATGGCTTGAGCAGAATGCCTCCGTCTGAGATTTTCAGTGGAGATCAAGCGATCCAAAGAATAAGGATGGAAGTGACGCAGGAAGAATGGTATGGGAATCTTGTCAATCCTGATCTTAAGCCTAGATTTGCGAGAACGCCCGTAAGAAAGTCGATTGTCATCCCGCCGAATAGTTCTTATCCTCACCTGACTTTGGATATAAATCATCATGAGTATTTCCCTCGCAAGGGAATAGTGGTGTTGCACATTGATAGTATGCATTACTCCACTTCTAAAACGGGCAAGCGCGTATTTTTCAAAGAAGGAACACAAAAAGGAGTTTTTATTCCAGTTGAAATCGATGCGGAGATGATTCCACAGATTTCATTAATGAATAAATGGCTTCATAAGTCCAAGCTTCCGATATCAATTGAGCAACCTTCACAAGATATAAGCGCAGAAGTAGAGGGTTTGTCGCTGGAGCCTGAAGCTAGCGTAGCTTCTATAGAAATAGATGAAAAAACAGCAATAGCAGTTGGAGGTGCTGGAAAGAAGCCGAAGAAAAAGAAAAAAAAATCAAAACCCGTGGAGACGGTAGATGTTGCTCACTTCTTAGATGAAGAGGTGCTTGAAGAGAATGTCAAATTTTCGGATCTTCCAAGCATGTTTGGGGTGAAGATTATTGAGGATCTGCCTCCAGACTTATTGGTAAAGTTTTATGAATATGAAGTCAGCATGATTCAATTTGTGACAGGAGATAAGTTGAAAATGCTGATGAAAAGATCAAGCGATGTGACAGCTTCTCATGAAACAGCTTTGCAGCATCATTTTTTGCTTACGAGGAAGCGAGGAAGGAAAGTCAATGATTTGACATTTGTCGAGATGATGTTTGAAAAGCTAAGGTCTTTTTCCATTCCTAAAGTCACGGATTATCAATTGAGAGATTTGTTGCCGCCTACTTTGCAGGCTTTGCCGGATGTGCCCAAAAAGATGAAGCCTGTTTTTTCTTCGGCATTGAAATTTGCCACGATGATATATGGAGTGCTCTTGCAGGATATACGGGTGAACGAATTGCATCAAAATGTCTGGCATTTTATGGACTTCTGCCAAAAAATATATGGAGAAGACAATGCTTATTTTTTTCAGCTTCTTGCTGTGAATCAGTTGGGCAAGCTAAGTTTGATCCGGTCGAGCAAAGATAAAATGGAAACAGCCTCTTTGTTTATGAGCCAGTTGGATAGGCCCCAATTATTGGATCGTTACGTATCGATCAAGGAGTTTGAATTGGATAGGTCTTTCGCCGAGCTTACAAACTTATTGGAGGAGACTATGCAGACATTTAGGCACTTCAAGTCATTGCCGGAAGACGCGATCGCTAGGTTGACCGTAAAGTCTTTGGAAGGAAAATCAGCAAAGAAGAAAGCAGAGGTGGCTCAGATTGTTGGAGCGGAGAGTGAAGCAGATCTTGCAAAGAATGAATTTTACTACAAGGCAATAGGCGTATATGAGACCGACATTCAGGAATTGATGAAAATGATGCAGGAGGAATTTAGCAAGTTGGTTGCTGGAGGGGCTTCAGGCAGAAGAAAAAGGTAGTTTTACCTCATTTTCAATCTGCTTTTCAAAAAAACTTGAGAGATTGTGAATGAGTACTTAAAAATATTACATTTGTGTGGATTGAATGTAAAATTTGCATTCACTATATATCATTAAGACAAATAACAAAATGTCACAAGTAAAAAATGGTGATGCAGTAAAAGTGCATTACACAGGAAGACTAACTGACGGTACAGTATTCGATTCTTCAGAAGGAAGAGAGCCTTTAGGATTCCAAGCTGGCGCTGGTCAAATGATCAAAGGTTTTGACGCTGCTGTAATCGGCATGGCTATAGGTGATAAGAAAACTGTTAATATTCCTGCCGCAGAAGCTTATGGCGAGAGAAATCCTGATGCAATTTTGGAGTTCCCAAAATCTTCTCTTCCAGAGGAAATCAAGCCTGAGCTAGGAATGAAGCTTTTCGCTCAGTCTCCAAATGGACAACCTATGCAGGTGACAGTTGTTGAAATCACTGATGAGAATATCAAAGTTGATGCTAATCATGAATTAGCTGGAAAAGAGCTTGTTTTCGATATTGAAATGGTTTCTATCAATGAATAGTATTATTGAAGTCGCTTATTTTTAAGCGACTTCGGTTTGTGTTTTGTCACGAACAACAAATGAATGAATATACAAATCATAAGCGATTTACACCAAGAGTTCGGATATGCTGATTTAAATTTTTCGAATGCGGATATAATTGTTTTAGCGGGAGATGTCAATATCGGCATCAAGGGGATAGATTGGATTTTAAAAAATATACAGAATAAACCCGTTATTTATATTCTTGGAAATCATGAATACTACAAAGGCTCATATCCCAAAACTTTAAATAAAATCAAGGCCTTGGCTGAAAACTCCAATGTTTTCGTTCTTGAAAACGATTCTGTTGAATTTGACGGAATAGTGTTTCATGGAGCTACGCTATGGACTGATTTTTCAATTTTTGGAAACCCAAGGTTGTATGGCATGCTTTGCCAAGAGAGCATGAATGATTATAAAAAAATCAGAGTAGATCCTTCATATTCGAGACTTCGTTCCATTGACACTTTTAGAATTCATAGCAAGTCGATGATTTGGCTAAGAGAAAGCCTTGAATGTAATATCGACAAGACAAATATTGTTGTCACCCATCATGCTCCCAGCATCAAGTCAATACCGGAAGAGTATAAGAATGATTCGGTATCTTCAGCTTATGCTTCAAACCTAGAAGATTTTATACATGAATTTGAACCTAGATTTTGGATACACGGACATATTCATCAACCAATGAATTATAAGATTGGAAATACGGAAATCATTTGCAATCCACATGGGTACATAGATGAAGCTTATAATGGTTTTGAAAAAGAACTAATCCTAGAAATATAATTCCATAGTTCCCGCAATAATAAGATTTATCGAAAAAATAGACTGAAAGTCGTTAATAGAATTTCTTGAGACTGATTAAATCAATTATGTTTTCAGGTTGTATTTTTTTAGAGAAATGTCATTGTTGTTCTATGTTGATAACTATGCTTGTCATTTAATTTTTTTGAAAATGCTCGGACAACTTATCCCCAAATTAACGACCTATCCACGAGCTTTTCCACAGAATGATGATAACTCGGAATCTTATTTTTCGAAAAGTTGAAATTTTAGCTTTTATCGAAGAGTTTCCCACATTTTGCTTGTTGATTATCCACGATTTCACTGATTCGGTTGAATTTTTCTTCTTCTTTCAATTGATTTTGTGGAAAACTTGATGGCAAGAAGTCTAGTATTTTTTTATCTTGGAATACATTACTAATGAATAAATTTTTTGAAATGAAACATTTTGTCCATCGAGCCTTATTGACAGCTTTCTTATCACTTTGGTTCATGTCTTATTCCAGCGCGCAGTTGGAGCATCTTGATTTTGATAAGATTTACAATCAAGGGTATTTTAGCAGCAATTATTTCGGACCAGCCAAATGGCTTGACGGCAAGCATTATACGACATTGGAGTCGTCAGAATATGCTTCCAAAGGAAGAGATATAGTCCAATATAATGCGGAGTCAGGAAAAAGAACCGTATTGGTGTCTGCAGTGGATTTGATTCCTAATGGAGAGTCGATTCCTTTGAAAATAAAAGATTACTCATGGTCTGAGTCCGGTGAGAAGCTTTTGATCTTCACCAATACCAAGAGAGTCTGGAGGTATCATACGAAGGGGGATTATTGGGTTTACGATGTGAAATCCAAGCAATTGACATTCTTAGGAGGCGATGACGCGGAGCCTTCAACCATGATGTTTGCCAAGCTTTCTCCCGATGCCAAGAAGGTTGCTTATGTGAGGTTGAATAACATTTATATGCAAGACTTGGAGACTATGGAAATTAGCTCTTTGACTCAGGATGGTTCGAAGCATATTATCAACGGCACGTTTGATTGGGTATATGAGGAAGAGTTGGATTGCAGAGATGGATTTAGATGGAGTCCTGACGGTAGCAAGATTGCTTACTGGCAACTTGACTCCGAAGAGATCAGAAGCTTTAGCTTGATAGACAATACTTCTAGCAATTATTCTAAGGTAATTGACTTGCCTTATCCTAAAGTGGGTGAGCAAAATTCTTCAGCTCGAATAGGTATTGTCGATATCAATACCAGCAAAACGAAATGGCTTCCTATTGAAGGGGATTCCAGAGAGCACTACCTTGCCAGAATGTATTGGACTCCGAATAGCGAGTCTTTGATGATACAACAGCTGAATAGAAAGCAGAACCAAAATAAGTTGTTATTGGCCGACGCTGATGCTAGCTCTGTAAAGAACGTTTATACGGAAGTTGATGAAGCTTGGGTTGCTGTATATGACGACTTTATGTGGTTGGATCATGGGAAAAAATACCTTTGGAGCAGCGAGAAGGATGGTTGGAAGCATGTGTATGTTGGAAAAACGAATGGCGGAGATCAACAAGTAATCACTCCTTATGAATTTGATGTGATAAGCATATCATTAGTTGATGAAAAAGGCGGTTGGATTTACTATGTCGCTTCTCCTCAGAATGCTACACAAAGATACTTGTTTAAGTCGCGATTGGATGGAAAAGGAAAGCCTCGACGAATCACTCCTGTAGAGTTGGACGGAACGAACAAATATCAGATCGCACCAAATGCCAAATGGGCTATTCACAAGCATTCCTCTTTTACCGAACCAGAGGTTACTTCTGTGGTAAGGATGAAGGATCATCATATCGAAAGAACTTTGGTGGACAATGCCGCATTGAGAGATAAAATTGATAAAATGGATATCACTGAGCCTGAATTTTTTCAAGTCAGAGCAGAAGGCGTGGACTTTGACGGATGGATGATCAAGCCTGTGGACTTTGATGAATCGAAAAAGTACCCTGTGTTGTTCTTTGTTTATGGAGAGCCGGCATTCCAGACAGTATTGGATAAATGGACGGGAGAAAAATTTCTATTTCATAACGCTTTGGCAAGAGAAGGCTATATAGTGATTAGTATTGACAATAGAGGCACGCCTGCGCCAAAAGGAAGAGAATGGCGAAAGTCAATTTATCAGAAACTAGGCGTTATAAATGTTGCTGATCAAGCCGCGGCTGCTAAGGAAATAGCCAAATGGGATTTTATTGACGCTAATCGTATGGCGATCTGGGGGTGGAGCGGAGGTGGAGCTTCCACATTGAATTGCATGTTCAAATATCCTGAGGTGTATAAAGTCGGCATGGCGGTAGCTCCTGTAACAGATCATAGGTTGTATGATAATATTTATCAGGAAAGATATATGGGATTGATAAATGAAAGTCCAGAGAAATTTTTTGAAGGATCTGCTGTAAATCATGCTTCAGGTTTAAAAGGTAAGCTTTTGGTTGTGCATGGAACAGGAGACGACAATGTTCATTATCAGCATACGGAAGTTTTGATCGACGAACTTGTGAAGCATAATAAATTGTTTTCACTTATGTCTTATCCTAATCGCACGCATGGCATATGGGAAGGAGAAAATACCAGCAGGCATGTGAGAGAGGTCTTGAAGAGCTACTTGAAAGAGAATTTAAAGCCGGGGCCTTTGCAGGTAGAAAATTGATAACAATTATTTAAGGTAATTTTTTTATAAAAAATATTGATATTTAAAATCAAAAGTGCATATTTGCTTCATAGTTAAGTGTTTATATTTTTTGTCATAATTACTATATATGAAGTCAAAGCCGCACACCAATATCGATGGTCAGGATTTGATCAGCATATCAAAATTGCCTTATCATCAAGCCATTCAAGTAAGCGAATGGCTTTCAGAGCCAAGCTTTATAGAAGGAAGCTTGAATACCAAGACTGAAGTGGAAATGATTTCCTACGACGATTACGAGTATTGGTATGATTGTTTTTTTGAAGAAGAGAAATTTTACGAGGACTATGACGAGTTGATTTGATCAAGTCCGGGAGAATTTTTTCTGTTTCGATTAGCTAATGTGCTATTGAGTTTTCAGATTCAAAGACTTTTTGTCTATAAAAAAGCTTGGTTTGTCGCAATCATTTTGAGTTTTTCTCAAAAAAAATCGATATTAGAGTAAGTTGTTTGTTCTTTTCTCGACAAAAGGACAACAACTTCATACTATTTTCGAGTTAATACGGTTATATATTCAATACCGATTTGATGAAAAGCCTTTTGAGACATATCGCCATTTTTTGCATGCTGATTTCCTATTTTGCGGGAATTTTCATGACGGCTTTGCCTGCTTTGGATAATTTCGAAGAAGTGCAAGTAGTCAAGGTATGCACTACGAAAAAATGTCAGAAGGAAACATCCGAGAAAGTAAATTCGGGAATCAATCAAGTGAAAAAAGAGGTTATAGACTTTGGACAGCTTTTGTTGAAGTTTTGCAAAACCTCGGATACGCATAGCTTCGCGAATGTGGACTTGGCAATTCAAGAGGAACCAAATCGCCAATCAAAATCAAGCGATGGATATCTTGACAATTTAGTGGGAGAATATCTTGAGATAAACTCACCTCCTCCCCGTGCTTAAAACTCACCCATATCGTCCATGCATGAAAATCATTTTATGATTTAGTCTACATAGCTTCAATAGTATTGGAGATATTCCGTGCATGAATTTTTCTAAAAATTTGTATTACAAGCTAGAGTTTTGCGATGTTTCTGTTGCTATGACATTGCGATTCGCTATGCGAAAAGATTATTTCAAGATGAAAAGATTGATGCTATTGGCATTATTTGCGATATGCAGTGTGTTTTCAACGGTTTCTGAAGCTCAAATCATCCATCCAGCCAAATGGAATGTGGAGATCGTTAATGAAAATCCACAACAAGGCGATACTGTCTTGTTGAAGTTCAAAGCCAAAATCGACAAGGGATGGTATATGTATTCCAATGATTTTGACCCTGATTTGGGCCCCAATTTGACGGAGATCAACTTTGAAGCTAGCGACAGCTTTCAAGCCTTGGGAAAACCATTGGCTGTTAATCCTTTGAAGAAATATGATGATCTTTGGGAAGGAGATATCACATACTTCAAGAAAGAAGCTGTTTTCGAGCAAAAGCTATTGATGAAAAAGACTTCGGCGAAAGCAGTTGGCGTAGTTGATTTTCAAGTATGCTCTGATGAGACAGGGCAATGCATTCCCGATACTTATGAATTTGACTTGAGTCTTGGAAAAGCAGTTTCGGGTCAAGCGATAGCTTCCGATAAGCTTGAGCAAGATGTTAATGACAAGGTTAATATTCAAACCCCTGAAAAGAAAGAAGCTCAAAGCGGAGAACCATTCTCTTGGATGGCTATGCTGACATTCATGGGCTTGGCCTTTTTGGGAGGCACAGCCGCTTTATTGACACCTTGCGTATTCCCGATGATACCTATGACTGTGAGCTTTTTTACGAATAGCTCAAAGCATAAAGGTGAGGGTATAAAGAAGGCTTTGATTTACGGTCTTTCAGTAATTGCGATTTATGTCATTTTTGGGACAATTGTAGCGGCTGTAAATGGACCAGGGTTTGCGAATTGGATGTCTACTCACTGGCTTCCCAATATCTTGTTTTTCGTGATATTCACGTTCTTCGCCATGTCATTTTTGGGAATGTTCGAGATTACATTGCCTTCAAGCTGGGTGAACAATGCGGATAAAAAAGCTGACAAAGGCGGATACGCTGGAGTGTTTTTCATGGCTTTTACTTTGGTGTTGGTATCATTTTCTTGTACAGGACCTATTGTGGGAACGATCTTGGTTGAGTCAGCAGGTGGACAAGTGCTCAAGCCTATATTAGGAATGACGGCTTTTGCATCGGCTTTTGCCATACCGTTTACTTTGTTTGCCATTTTTCCAAAATGGCTGAATAATTTGCCGAAGTCGGGTGGCTGGTTGAATAGCGTTAAGGTGACTTTAGGTTTTCTTGAATTGGCGCTTGGGCTTAAGTTTTTATCAGTAGCTGATCAAGTGTACCATTGGGGAATATTGGACAGAGAGGTGTATCTTGCTCTATGGATCGCGATTTTTTCTTTGTTGGGATTATATTTCTTGGGTAAAATCAGACTGCCTCACGATAGTGTGATTGAAAAAATAAGTGTGCCAAGAGTATTGCTTGCGGTAGTTACATTTTCATTTGTGATTTATTTGATTCCAGGGATGTTTGGCGCTCCATTGAAAGCATTGGCGGGGTATTTGCCGCCAAGAGCTACGCATGATTTTGATCTGACGCAGATGCAAACGGCTCAAGCGAATGTGGGAAGAAGCTCGAATGAAAAAGTTAAATATGCTGATTTCCTTCATATGCCGCATGGAATTCAAGGATATTTTGATTATCAGCAAGCTTTGGAAGCTTCTAAAAGAGAAAACAAGCCATTATTGATAGATTTTAGCGGTCATGGTTGCGTGAATTGTCGCTATATGGAAGATAATGTATGGAGCGAGCCCCAGATCTTGAAAAGCTTGAAAGAGGACTTTATTGTAGTGGCTTTGTACGTTGATGACAAGACTACTTTGCCTGAGTCAGAGTGGTATGAATCTCCAAAAGATGGTAAAATGAAGAAAACGATAGGAGCTCAAAACGCGGATTTTCAAATCAGAAAATATGGGGTGAACGCGCAGCCGTATTACGTTATTGTTGATGGCAATGAGAATTCACTTACTTCAGAGCCAGCTGCATATGATAAAAATTCCAGAAAATTCGAGGCATTTCTGCAAGAAGGTTTAGCCAATTATGCTTCAAAATAGTTTAGCATGATATATGATCTTGGACAATTAAATCTCATTTGTCCATATGTATTCTGATCGTTTGGTGATGGATTGGAATATTAGTGATAAATTATAAAATAGTTTAAAATGTTGGATCAGTTAAACAAAAAGCTTCATTAGGCGTAAAAATTACTGATCCATTTTGATTTATAAATTGAATAATATGAAAAATAAAGCGATAATATTCTTTGCGGCGGCTTGTCTGTTGACTGTTAATTTGGTTTGGGCTTTGAGCAATGATTCCAAGGACGAAGGAAAAGTGAAGTGGCACTCAATTACTGAAGTGGAAAAATTAAGCAAGGATGACCCGAGACCAATATTAGTGAAAGTTTATACAGACTGGTGCGGATGGTGCAAGAAAATGGACAAGGACACTTTCGACGATAGCACTGTAGCTGATTATATCAATGAAAATTATTATGCTGTGAAGTTGAATGCTGAGAGCACTACTCCATTCAAATTCAAGGGAGAATCATTGACGCCTAAGGCCTTTGCTCAAAAATATGGAGTGAGAGGTTTTCCAACGACAATATTTTTCGGAAAGAACTTTACAAGTCCGAATGTGATTCCTGGTTATCAGGATGCTAAGAAATTTCAAAAAACTTTGGAATCCAATAAGTAGTATATATAAAATTTAATATAAAAGCTCGCAATTTTTGCGGGCTTTTTTTGATTGCAGATGAAGAGTATTAAGTTTAACAAGACGATTTGCGGAGTTGATTTTTTGTTGAATATTCTCGATAACACAACTTGGAGTGTTGAGGAGTTGACGAGTGAAGTTCAAAAGGCGGATTTTTTTCAGATTGCTTTTATTGAAGAAGGAACAGGTTTTATTGAGTTGGAAAGCTCTAAATTAGAAGTGGTTTCTGGATCAGCTATTTTTATTTCCATGAATCAGACATATCGATGGATAGTGGATCCGAAGTGTTTTAAAGCAAGGATTTTAGTCTTTCAAGAAGATTTTCTAAACGAGTTTTTTGCCGACAAGCTCTTTTCATATAGACTGAATTTTTACTATCAACCGAGCAAACCCTCATTCTTAAAATTAGACGACGATTTTTTCATTGAATGCATGAAAATGCTTAAGGAAATCTCTCAGGAATTGATTCTGCCTAAAAATGATAGCTCGCATGTGATTAGAGCTTTGCTCTATTATTTATTGATGAAAATAAACAGAGAGTATGCCGAATTTTATGGTTTGAAAGAATCAATATCAATTGACAATACTGCGTATGAATTTAGGAGAATGCTGGAAGATAATATTCAAAAATGTCAAAGGGTGGAGGAATACGCTGAGATGATGAATATTAGCAGAGTGAGTCTCAATAATGCGGTGAAAAAGCAATTTGGCTTGACGGCTATCGATTTGATAAAAAGAAGATTGCTTGAAGAAGTGAAAGAATTGTTGATACATACCACCTTGACAATCGGAGAGATTAGCGATAAGCTGTCTTTTTCAGAGCCCAATCATTTGGCGAGGTTTTTTAAGCGATATGAGAGCATGACACCTTCAGAATTTAGAGTCGCTTATGAAAATGGAAGTCTTTGACATACTTTCTTAAGCTCCAAGCAAACACATTTTCCTGAAATTTGTAATGTTCATTGACGCGAACGTCAATTCGATATTTCGTCAGTCATTTTAAAACCAAATAAATTTCAAATGGAGCCAAGAGAGACCAGTATTCAATTGATACGCAATGCAACATTGAAGATAGAATATGCAGGCAAGATTATTTTATTTGACCCCATGCTTTCTGAAGCGAAAAGTTTTATGTCTTTTGTAGACCCTTCGCAGAATTTAAATCCTACTGTGGATTTGCCTTTTTCAATAGGTGAAGTTCTTGAGGGTGTTGATTTCGTCTTGCTTTCGCATGTGCATCCTGATCATTGGGATCCGGAAGCCATGGATGAAATAGGTAAAAACATGATGATAGCTTGCCAACCTGTAGACTTGCAGGGCGTGAAAGAAGTAGGCTTTTCAAATGCTTTGGCTATTGAGGATGAAAGAATGTTAGAAGGAATTAGTATTACAAGAGTTGAGGGCAAGCATGGACCAGAGGGGTTATTGGAAGAATTGGGAAGAGTTTCAGGTTATGTGTTAAAAGCAGAAGGTTTGCCGACAATATATTTAGTGAGTGATTGTTTGTTGGATCAGGATGTTCAGAATGCGGTAGAAACGCATAAACCGGATATTATAGTGGTGAATGCTGGAGGCGCGTTGTTTATGGGGGAAAATAGAATTCTGATGGATGAGTATGAAACAATCTCATTGGCGAAATTAGCCCCAAAAGCTAAATTAATGGTAGTGCATTTGGAGTCTTTGGATCATTGCCATACCACAAGAAAGTCAATGAAAGAAAAGGCGGATGCTGCAGGGGTCGAAGTCATAATTCCAAAAGATGGCGAGAAGTTCATTTTTTAACAATGAACAGGAAGCTATAGGCTGAAAAAGGAGGATTGTAACTTAATATGTTCAATATTGATGTCCGATAGATTTTGCCTATAGACTTCCTGTTGGGCAAAGAAGAAAGCTTTTATATTGAAAGGATTGATTTCATCGATTGTCGATTTTAATGTTGATTGATTGATGTATTGTGCCATCTTGACAGATCGCGACGCATTCTGTTTTGGGCATTTGATTGATTAAGTCGAGGCCTGCTTCTATGCCCATTACGAATACGGATGTGGCTAAGGCGTCTGCAAGCTCAGCTTTGGGCGCGAATACAGTAACACTGGCTATGCCTTGAGCAGGGTAGCCTGTTTTAGGGTTGATGATATGAGTATATTTTTCTCCATTGAGTTCGACAAACTTTTCATAGTTGCTTGAAGTCACCACAGCTCCTTCATGTATATTAAGAAGCGCGTATACATTTTTTTTGTCCAGAGGATTTGTGATAGCCACTTTCCATTCGCTATTATCTTTGTCAAGTCCCCAAACAGTCATGTCTCCCGATGCGTTTATGACACCGGCTTTTACACCTTTGCTAATGAGCAATTCTTTGGCTTTGTCAGCGGCATAGCCTTTGCCAATGCCTCCCAATCCCAATTTCATACCCTTTTCTGGAAGAAAAATAGTGGAGTCATGTTGATTGAGCACCACTTTTTCATATCCAACTTTTGCTATTGATAGGGCCATTTCCTTTTCACTAGGCATTAGGCTCATGCTTCCGTCAAATTTCCAAATTTTGTCCATGGACGCATAAGTAGGGTCAAAAGCGCCTTCCGTGATACGAGAAATCTCAATAGATCTGGAGATTAAGTCAAAAAGCTCTATTGAAACTTTGACCGGTTTAACTCCCGCATTCTCGTTAATAGCAGTTGTCTCGGAGTTTTCATCCCAGAAAGAGGTGATTTTTTCGATACGCTCTATTTCGTTTTTGGCAGTCATGATAAATTCATAGCCTTCGTCTTGATTGTCCGCGATGACAGTGAATTCAAATTTGCAGCCCATGAGCTTGCATTTATATTTAAATCGATCCTGAGCTTTGCCCGGTATAGAAATCAGCAAGATAAAAAAGGCGATAATGGCTATAGTGTAAACAAGGCTAATCATTTTTATAAGATTCAATAGACTTGATATATTCCTTTGGTGAAAGCTTGGAATAGCCTAGGGTATTGAGCACACTTCCTTCTTTGTCCAATACGACGACTAATGGAAAGTACCCTGCTTTGTTGTAGGATTTAGCCAATTCGTTGTTGTGGTTTTGTTGATTGAGAGACAGTTGATTCTTCTTTTTTCTTGGAAAGTCAGCCTTAAGCATGATAAAGTGTTTATCTGCATAAGATTTAAAATCAGAGGAGCTCCAAATGCTTCTTTCCAGTTTAATGCATGGAGCTGACCAATCAGATCCTTGAAATACCAAGACAATAGGCTTGTTCGTTTGCTTGGATAATTTTTTAGCTTCTTCAAAATCTGTTAGCCATTCTTGGCTGAATGCGCTAACACTTAAAAAAAGAAGCAGTATCACAAGAGATGATGTTTTCATGATGAGGATGGCTTAAAGATTATTGTTGAGCTTCTTTTAGTGCTAGTGTGATGTCTAGATCGAAGTTGTCTTTGATAATGTTGTCTCCCAAATCTTGAAAAAATGTTCCCGAAGAATACTTAATGCCATATTTTGTTCTATCAACAGATATGCTGGCAAGCAATTTATTCCCATTTCTTAAGGCATTGAATGAAATAGGGAGCGTTGTGTCTTTGATTGTCAATGATCCTTTCACTTTTATCACCTTGCCTTTAACGTCTATGTTTTTAAATTCGAATCGGGCTTCCGGATAATTGGGTGAATCAAAAAAATGAGATGACATTAGATGCTCGGCAAGTTCATCCGAATCGCTATGACCTTCACCTTCTTCCTCCTCCTCTTCCTCTTCTTCATCGTCAGTTTCTTCCATCATCTTGGTGATTTTAATAGTATTCATGTCGACGGTAAGCGATCCGCCTGAAAGAAATCCATCTTGATACTCTAGTTGAGCGTTTTTGAAGTCCACACTGCCTTGATGAAAACCGAATAATTTATGTCCTTTCCAAAGGATAGAGCTTTTTTCCAAATCAACTTCCCAACCTTCATGCAGAGTCTCAGCATTTGCAGGAACTGTCAAAGGTCTTTCTTCTACATTTTGTCTGAAGTATATCCAAGTGACAAGCATTGGAAATATTATGGCCGCGATAAATAAGATCTTTCTTTTCATGTGATTGCTTTTATGACTTTAATTGTATGATTTTGGTCAAATCAGAGAAAAAAATATCAGCGTTGAAAATCATTTCTGATGGGTAAGGAGTTTTATTCGTTGAATCAACCAAAGTGCTATTCCAAGCATTTTAGCATATGGAAATGGGCTTTGTTTGTGGATTTAGGGGTTTTATCGGGCTATTGATCCTTTTTGTCAGGTTTTATAGCGACTATAGGTATTAATCAAAGCACAGAATTCTTTGAAGCGCTAACTTTAGAAAAATTGAAAAACATGATTGACTATATTTCCGATAAAGAATTCAGTTATTATAGTAAAAGAATAGCGTATGTGTTGATATCTGTAGTGGTAAGCATAATACCTATTTTGGAGGATTTTGCGGATGGGGATATTGAAGCGTATAAGTCGCAAGTTATCTTTAGGTTTATACTGACGACTATAGCCATGTCATTTGTATTCCCATTATTGGGAAAGGGAATTATGGCATTAAGAAAATTTTTGAGGAATAAATTCAGGGTTAGCCATTTCGAGCTTCGTTATATTACGTTTTTATTGGTTGTGTTCCCATTGCTCATGGTAGGCCTTCTGACCTTGTTTTATGACGTATTCACAGGAGATACTTTTTGCGATGTTAGATCCAGAGAAGATATTTGGCTGGCTTGGGTGAGTCTATTGGTGTTTACATCTGTTGCTATCTCTATTGAGTATTTTTGGATGATTTTGGAAAAGAGGAAACAACTGGAAGAAATAAATTCCAAGCTATTAAGGAGCAACGAGATTGCCAAGTACAATTCATTGATGAACCAGCTAAATCCGCATTTTCTTTTCAATTGCTTGAATGTGCTTTCATTTCTAGTCTACAAAGACCCTAGAAGCGCGGATCAGTTTATTGAAGAGATGGGCAAGATATATAGATATATTCTTCAGCTTAACGATACGCATTTGGTCCCCTTATGGAAAGAAATTGATTTTGCTAAATCATACATGTATTTGCAAAAGATAAGATTTCAGAAAGGAGTGGAGGTGACCATGGAACTTAGCGAAGATGAAAAGCAAAAATTTGTTCCACCTTTGACATTGGAGGTTTTGCTGGAAAATGCGATCAAGCATAATGTTGTTTCGGAAAACAACCCATTGAAGATTCGAGTATTCGTTGACGAAGAATATTTGATTGTTGAAAATAATTTTACGCCAAGGGAAGAACCATTTGTGAATTCAACGAAAGTGGGTTTGAAAAATTTAAAAGAGAAATATGCCATATTGGGAGAGCCGGCTCCGAGTTTTGAAGTGGAAGAGGATAAATTCGTAGCTCGACTGCCATTGATTAAATCGAATATATGATCAGGATAGTAATTATAGAAGACGAGGATTTTGCGGTGAATAGATTCAGAATGTTACTTGACGAACTGAATATAGACGTGAAAGTAACCGCTGTTATTGACAATGTAGAGGGAGCAGTAAGGTTTCTCAACAGCCAGACCGTTGATTTGATATTCATGGATATAAATTTATCTGATGGAAGCGCGTTTAAGATTTTCGAGCAAGTGGAAGTTCGAACTCCAATTATTTTCACTACAGCCTATCATGAATATGCTTTGAGGGCATTTGAGCAGTATAGCATTGATTATTTGCTTAAGCCTATCAGCAGGGAAGCTTTGTCAAGAAGCTTTGATAAATTCTTTGATTTGAAGGGGAATTCTCAGTCAGGGGAAAGTTTGGATGAGCTGAAAGGTTTATTGAAGTCTTTTCAGGAATCTCCGCAAGGCCAACGATTTCTAATAAATATTGGTAGCAAGTTGATTGTGGTGGAATACAAGGAAATTGCATTTTTCATGTCCGATTCGAAGATGACATTTCTTTACACTCTAGAAGGAAAAAGGTATCCATTGGATATGTCGTTGAGACAACTTGAACTTGCATTGCCTTCTGATGATTTTTTCAGGGTAAACAGACAATATTTGATTAATCGCGAGTCAATAGAAGAGTTGCAATACTTGTCTCCCCAAAAGTTGCAAGTTTCTCTTAAGCCAAAAGGAGAAGAATTCGCCTACTTGTCAAAGGATAAGCTTGGCTTGTTTAAAAAATGGTTGATAGGTTGATTATTGAAATTATTTATCGATTAATATCAGCATGGTGCGAATAGTATGAAAAAGTGATGAAAGCCATGCTGATTTCATAGTTTAAAAATTAATGAAGCAGTCGAAATTAGATAAAATCTTAAATTTCAAAGTCTATCTTATAACTGAATTTGTCGGCTCTGTAATACCCGAAATTTATTTCAATAGGCCTGTTGCCAATATCATACACGACTCTTTTTCTTTGTAAAATTGGCGTGTTTTCCTCTATTTCTAGTTTGCCGGCCAAAAACTTGTCCGCCAGCATCGCTGTTAACTCTTCGGAGGACCTTTTTGGGTTGATGGAAAATTCTTTTTTCATGATCTCATACAGCGGCAAATCGAAATTCTCTTCTTCATTAAATTCGATTTTGGGATGAAACCAAGAGACAAAGTACACATAAGGTTCTTTCTCGTCGCCTCTTAGCCTGATCAGTTTTTGGGCTTTTTTGCCTTTGGTGGAATTGAAGATTTGAGCCCTTTCCTCATTTAATGAGATGGTTTTTAATTGACTGTCATAAGTCTTGGTTTTAATGCCTTTTTCACTCATTTCTTGCGTGAAACTTTGCCATTTGGACAGTTGCGTGGCGATCCTTTCCTTATGCACTATTGTGCCTCTGCCTTTTTTTCGCTCCAAAAGCCCTTCAAGAACGAGTGTGTTAATGGCCTGTCTCACAGTGTTTCTGGATACTCCGAATTGATTGCTAAGGTCCACTTCTTTTGGAAACATCTTGCCATCGGTATATCGGTCTTTTTTTATCAACTCCCTAAGCTCGTATTCGATCTGCTTGTGTAGAGGTATAGGAGATTTATGATCTATTTCGAGATTTGAAATCATATGTTCATATGTTTAAACTTAATGTATAGTTCGAATATAATTATAATTAATAAAAACCAAATAACTTTTTCAGGAAAATTTTTAAAGCCAAAAATTGATTTAATGTGTGTTTTTATATAATTAAATAGTCTTTATTGGTTCATTTAGATGTTTTTTTGTCTTAAAAACGTATTTTTTTGTTTGAACATATTGCGAGTATTGAAAATTAATCTATATTGCATATGTTCATACATATGAACAAAGATAGTGAACGGATTTTTTAAGATTATTTTTTTTATGATGATGAGAAAGTTATCGATTTTTGGAATGCTACTTTATTTGTCCGCTTTTTTTTACGCTTGTTCAGATGATTCATCTGACTCTGTAGCTGGACCAAATCTGACGCCTAATGAGTCGACTATAGTAGCGAAAACAGGAGATGTTGTGCCTGTGAAGGTTAATATCAAAGCCCCTGCGGGATTTTCTGAAGTTGTGGTGCAGGCGAGAGTAGATGGAAATGCCAAGCCTGAAGAGAGAGTTACAGTTTCGGAAAGCCCAGTGACACAAAAGGATTTTGTGTATGAATATGAAGTGCAACCCGAAGATGCTGAAGGTGTATTGGTGTTGAATTTTTCAATTATCGATGAGTCCAGCCAGCAAGCAGAAACGGAAGTGATTTTTGAAATAGAGCTTGGTATGGAGGACCTTTTGACAAGAAGTAATTTTAGATGGTTTTATCAACAGGAGCTAATTGTCTCAGGTGAAAACATCATGGATCCAGGCAAGGGTACTACTAGCATGTCATTTAATGATGATGGAACTGTTAATTTCTATTTAGGAGCTGATGATGGAATGGGGGTGTTTGCTTCTTATACTGACTGGGTTTTGGATGAAGAAGAAATGAAGCTTACTTTGACTCGATTGGGTTGGTTAGGCGATGTGTCAGAGGAAGAGTATGATTTAATCTCTATTAATAGAAATGAGTTAGTTGTTTCGATGGAGGTTGACTTGTCTTGGATTGAGGATGAAGACTATTCTGAAAATGAATTAGTAACGACAACACTTGTTTCTCAAGCTTACAATCCTGATGATCTTGAAGGAGATGAATAATACTGAGATTGAATAATTAGAATAATAATACTTAAGCAGTGTCATCGCAATGTCGCAAAATAAAATTAGCGATGACTTTGCTTACAAATTTTGACTTTGAAAGACAGGAATTTATTGCCGAAAACTACGGTGTGTTAAGAAGAGCTCGTAATTGAAAAGAAGTGGAATGATAAGGTGAAGCTCTGAATATTTTTTAAAATAAATCAACTCATGCAGGTTGATGGTAAAACGTACTTTTTATGAATAGTTTATTAAAAATAGTAATAAGCTGTTTGATGATAGCGTTGGGGGTCGCTAACAATAGCGCGATTGCTCAGGGGAAAATTCAAATAGAGGGAAGCACTAAATCCAAATCAGGCGAGGAGTTGATTGGAGTGACAGTGTTGGAAAAGGGAACGACGAATGGTACTGTATCGGATTTTGAAGGAAATTTTACTTTGGAAGTGTCCGAGGGTTCTAGCATTGAAATAAGCTATGTGGGTTTTGAAACTATGGTTTTGCCTGTGGGTAATCGTCGAAAATTCGATGTGGAGCTGAAAGAAGATGTTAAGATGTTGGATGAGCTCGTTGTGGTAGGTTACGGGACAATGAGGAAGAACGATTTGACAGGGTCCGTAGCTTCTATCAAAACGGAGGAGATAAAGTCCATAGCTGCAGCTTCGCTGGATCAAGTGATGCAAGGTATGGCTGCGGGGGTTCAGATTACACAATCTTCAGGTCAGCCAGGTGCTTCTACTTCAGTTAGAATCAGAGGTACAACTTCAATTAATGGAAGTAATGAACCGTTGTATGTAATTGATGGTGTGCCGATCATCACAGAGCCGGGGGAAATGAGCACTGGAGCGTCAAAAGGAGGTACATTGAATCCATTGGCGTCAATAAGCCCTAATGATATTGAATCGATTGAAGTGTTGAAGGATGTGTCGCAGACAGCAATCTATGGTGCTAGAGCGGCAAATGGTGTGATTTTGATCACGACCAAAAAAGGTTCGCAAGGAAAGACAGTGTTTTCATTAGACTCTTATTATGGTGTTCAGCAAGTCGCGAAAAAGATGGACATGCTAAATGCTCGACAGTTAGCGGAATTGGGCAACGAAGCGACTGACAATGCGAATTTGCCTAGAAACCCTATCTTTGCCAGCCCGATTTCTCTTGGAGAGGGAACGGATTGGCAAGATGAGATTTTCCAATTGGCTCCTATGCAAAACTATCAATTATCGGCCTCCGGAGGAAATGCATCTACTAGATATTCCATTTCTGGGGGATTCTTTAGCCAAGAAGGTGTGATTGTAGGCTCCGAGTATACTAGAGGGAACTTTAGGACATCTTTGGATCATGATGTGAATGAGAGATTGACGATAGGAACTAATGTGACTTATTCCAGAGGTCAATCAAATGGTGTTGTGACAGCTACTGGTGAAGGTGGTTTAGGTGGCGCGGGCGTTGTGACCTCAGCGCTAAGCTTTAACCCGGCTTTGCCTGTTAGAGATGCCAATGGTGATTACATTTTTCAGGATAACTTAACGAGTAGCCCTCCAGGCAACCCTGTGGAGGATGCTAGAAGAAATTTAAATAATTCGGTGAACAATAGATTCATAGGTAGCTTGTATCTGGATTATAAAATATTGGATGGTTTGTCATTCAAGACAAGTTTGAGTGGCGACGCTTATTTCAATAAAGACATGCAGTTTGTTCCAAACGACATCAAAAGGGGAGAGCAAACGAGAGGACAGGCAACGCATGGTTATGTGAATGGACATACTTGGGTATGGGAAAATGTGGCAACTTATGTGAAGCAAATAAATGAAGATCATAGAGTAAACTTCGTCGCTGGACACTCCATGCAGGCGTTTAGATCCGATGCGACTGTCGTTTCCACGAATGATTTTGATGATAACCGCTTGACTTATCATGCTTTGCAGGCTGGAAAATTAAAAGGACTATCTATATCAGAATCGAATGCTTGGCAGATGCAATCGTTTTTTGGTAGATTCAATTACGCATTGAAAGACAGGTATATTTTCACTGGTACTGCTCGTGTGGATGGATCTTCGAAATTTGGAGTGAATAATAAATATGGGTTCTTTCCTTCAGGAGCGGTAGCTTGGAGGATTTCTGAGGAGCCATTCTTTGAGAATATTAGTAAAATCAATGAATTGAAATTGCGTGGTAGTTACGGTGTGACAGGTAACCAAGGGATTCCGGCATATAGCGCTCAAGGAAGACTGGAAATAACAACGGCTTATTTGAACAACCAATCGCCGATTACAGGTTCTGGATTATCAAGTTTGGCAAATCATGACTTAAGATGGGAAAGAACGACTCAAGCCAATATTGGTATGGATATGGGCCTATTGGATGACAGAATTCAAATAACTTTTGATTATTATAAGAAGTATACTTCCGACTTGTTGCTGAATACGCCATTGCCGTATTACACAGGTTTCAAATGGGCTTATATGAATGTTGGAGACATGGAGAATCAAGGTATTGAACTTTCCATATCAAGCTTTATCGTTGATTCGAAAAAATTTCAATGGAATGCGGACTTCAACATTTCCAGAAATACAAATATGGTGACAAACCTAGGAAGACTTGGCCAGGATGGAATTCCTTCAGAACCGATGTTGGGGATAACTGGATGGTCTAGAATTACCGAAGGGAAATCCATAGGAACATTCTACGGTTATGTGGATGATGGAATAGTTCAGTTGAATGATGATTTGGCTTCGACGCCGAACTTTAGAGGTTCGAGACTTCAACCGGGTGATAGAAAGTACAAGGATATCAATGGAGATGGAGTAATCGATGAAGACGATATCGTGGAGATTGGCAATGCGATTCCTGATTTTACTTTTGGTTTCACCAACAACTTTAGATATAAGAATTTTTCATTAATGGTCTTTATTCAAGGATCTTATGGCAATGATATGGTTAATTTCAACAAGTTCAATCTCGAAAATTATTCAGGAACAACGAATGCTTCCACATCCGCATTGAATAGATGGACGCCAACAAACCCTACGAATGACCAACCTCGCGCGAATGCCTCGCCGCCAGTGAATGTGCTTTCGACGGCTCAAGTGGAAGACGCGTCTTATTTGAGAGTAAAGAATGTGAAGTTTGGATATGATTTGCCGGAATCATTGCTGGAGAAGCTGGGTGTGAATAGATTCCATGTTTATGCAAGTGTGCAAAATTTGCTTACATGGACCAAGTACTCAGGTTTTGACCCTGAGGTTAGCATGTTCTCGGGAGTATCTAGTTTGGGAGCGGATTATGGATCTTATCCTATGGCGAGAACTTATTTACTTGGCGTAAATGTTTCATTTTAGATTATTGAGAGCTATGAAAGCGATTGTCAAAATATTTTTAGGTATAATGATTTGTCTTTCTTCATGTTCATTTTTGGATGAGGAAGTGATTAGCGAGATCACCGAGGACAACTACTATCAAACACAAGAAGATGCTGTGGCGGCTGTAAATGCATTGTATGACTATATCAGTGTGGGGAACTCGCCATTGTGGGGAGGAGAGTTTGGAGGTGTGTATTATAATGATTATTGGATCATACAAGGCTTGTGTTCCGATGAGATGAGGACAGCTTCGCCTCCGGGTTCGCCTTATTATCAGCTTTCGGATTTTTCATTCAATAGCAGTAATATCGCTATTGAGAAAGTTTGGAAAGATGCTTACAAAACGATCAATAATGCTAATGTCGCTTATGAGAAGATTCCTCCTATTTCGATGGATGAATCAATGAAAAAAAGGCTCTTGGGCGAGGTAACTTTCTTTAGGGGGATGTTGTATTTCGATTTGGTGAGAATGTATGGAGACTTGCCGTTGAAGTTGGAGTATACTAAAAGTGTTGATGATATTGAAATCGAGAGAAGTTCGAGCGCCGATGTGTATGAGCAAATTGAGCTTGATCTGAGACAGGCTATGAGTGATTTGCCGGATAGTTATACAGGAGGAGATGTAGGGCGATGCACTTCAGGAGCGGCTAAAACTTTATTAGCCAAAGTGCTTTTGACGCAAGGAAAGTATGGCGAAGCTCTTGAGCTTTTAAGAGAAATCATTCATGCAGGCAGATATACTCTTTTCAATGACTTCCAAGAGGTATTCAAAATTTCCAATGCGAATACAAGAGAAATTATTTTCTCTGTGCCATTCAGCAACACGATGAGTCAAGGCTGGAAAGGCAGCCAATTCAATGTGCAATTGCTTCCTGCAGGATTGAATAATGGAAGCGAAGGTCCTGAAAATGCTCAGGGATGGCAAAGACCGACTGTGGACTTGTACGAAAGCTATGAACTTAGGGACAGAAGAAGAGCTGTGACATTTATCACTAGCTATGAGTATAGCGATGGATCTATGGAGACATTTGATCCTCATATTTCCAAATGGTGGGACAGGGATGCTGAGCCAAGAGGAAATCAATCAGATCAAGATTATATTTACTTAAGATACGCGGATGTCTTGTTGATGGCCGCTGAAGCGATCAATGAGTTGAACGGTGGACCAACGGGCGAGGCTTATGAATATATCAACCAGATCAGGAGAAGAGCGCGATTTGACGGCGTTCAGGAATGGGATATTTTGAGAGACCTGTCGGGCTTGTCCTATCCGGAGTTTAAGGAAGCTGTGCTTGAAGAGAGAAGACATGAGTTCGTTGCGGAAGGGCATAGATGGTTTGATCTTGTTCGAAATGATAAATTGGTCGAGAAAGTTCTAGTGAATTCTGAAAAGGATGACGCATTGGTAGCGGATTATCATAATCTATTACCTGTGCCGCAAAGAGATAGAGAGTTGAATAGCCGTTTGACTCAGAATCCGGGTTATTAGTGGTTTTTTAGAGAAATTCTGAAACGAGAAAATTTTTTAGCTATGCATACTATTGGGTTGGATCTTGGAGGTACCAAGATAAAGATAGGCTTGATTCGATCAGGACAAATTATAGAAGAAAGGGAACTTGATTCGCATTCAGACAAAGGACTGGAAGACAAGTTGCCGGAGTTGAAAGAAGTGATTGATGATTTGTTGACAAGCAATGGCGTGCTTGATTTCAGTGGCATAGGAGTGTCTATCCCAGGAATTGTGGATGTCAAAGAAGCTAGGCTTTTGACAATCAACGACAAGTATAATGATGCCGTTTCCATGGATTTGAGGCTTTGGGCATGGAGAAATTGGTCCAAACCGCTTTTTATGGATAATGACGCCCGATGCGCCATGGTTGGCGAGTGGAAATATGGAGCGGCCCAAGGTTTTGACGATGTGGTGATGATGACATTGGGCACGGGCATTGGCACTTCAGCAGTTGTTGGAGGCGAACTTATGCGAGGCAGCCATTTTAGAGGAGGTATTCTAGGAGGACACATTAGCTTGAAGTATGATGGCTTGCAGTGCAATTGCGGAAATGTCGGTTGCGCTGAGGCTGAGGCTTCTTCTTGGAATTTGCCGAATATCATCAGAAGCGTATTGCCTGAAAGCATAGCTGAAGAATATGTAGACCATGATTTTTACCAATTGTTCCTTAAATATCGTAGAGGAGATGCAGGAGCCGTTAAAGTTGTCGATCATTGCATCATGGTGTGGAGCACCGCTTTGGCGAATTTGGTATATGCCTACGATCCTAAGATAGTAGTCATTGGCGGAGGAATCATGAAGAGCGCAGACATTATTATTCCCAAAATAAAACAAAACTTGGCCGATAAAGGATGGTTTGACTTTGAGCAACTATTGATAGCACCGGCCGAGTATGTGCATGCTTCGGCGTTGTTAAGCGCTGAGTATTTTTTGAATCAACAAGAAAAAGTCGAGGAGATATGTTAACTATTGAAGAAAGCAGAGTGAAGTACGCAAAGAAGTCTAATTATGATAAGCTTCCCAATGTGGAATTGAATACCAATGACGAAATATTCAAAGGTTGGCCGGTAATTGTTGATGAGATAAAAAAAACTCTCAATAAAAATGCGAAGAATATTATTGTTGTGGAAACCTATCAAGGCGTGTTGCATGAGGAGCTGATCGAAGGCCTGCAAGGATTGGAGCCTGCTGTGTTTGTCAATACGATGGACCTATTCAAAGACGAGGATGCGATCAAGGACATGACTTGGAAGGATGTTACTGACGACAGGGTTTTTGGGTATATGACTCGCTTGGATATTCAGGATTTCTTTGATGCCGACCAACGATCATCTGGAGTGGATTTGATAGAGTCGGCTGGAGGAGATGTGTTGGTGTATGGACCGGGAGCTTCTTCATTGGTTGAAAAACCAACAGTATTGCTTCATGTAGACATGGCTCGTTGGAATATCCAATTAAGAATGAGAGCTAATAAAGTGACAAACCTTGGGATGTCGAATTCAGAAGAGGCATTCTCCGAAATGTATAAGAGAGGCTTTTTTGTTGATTGGAGAGTTTGCGATAGAGTAAAGAAAGATATTTATTCCAAAGTAGATTATTTCTTGGATACCAATATTGAAGAGAATCCTAAGATGCTTAGCGGTCAGGCAATTCGCCAAGGGTTGGACGAAACAGCGAAACGACCGTTTAGAGTAGTGCCTTTCTTCGATCCGGGACCTTGGGGCGGGCAGTGGATGAAAGATGTTTGCGATTTGGATCGAGAAGTGGATAATTTCGCTTGGTGTTTTGATTGCGTGCCGGAAGAGAATAGCTTGATGTTCAAGGTAGGTGAAGATACATTTGAAATTCCGTCGGTGAATTTGGTGTTTCAGCAACCAAGAGAGTTGTTGGGAGATGTGGTCTATGCTAGATTTGGAGATGAATTCCCTATACGTTTTGATTTCTTGGATACGATGGAAGGGGGCAACCTAAGCTTGCAGGTTCATCCGACTACAGAGTATATTCAGCAAGAATTTGGGATGAACTATACGCAAGATGAAAGTTATTATATGTTGGATACGGATGAAGAAGCGAGCGTTTATATCGGCGTGAATAAAGGCATCAATCCAAAAGAAATGATTCATCAGTTGCATGAAGCTCAAGCTGGAAATTGCGACTTTGATGCTGATAAATTTGTCAATAAGATTCCAGTGAAGAAACATGATCATATCTTGATTCCTAATGGAACGGTTCATTGTTCGGGAACAGGAGGCATGGTGCTTGAGATTTCTGCCACTCCATACATTTTCACATTTAAACTGTGGGATTGGGGAAGATTGGGCTTGGATGGCAAGCCAAGGCCGATCAATGTGGAAAGAGGCGAGAAAGTGATCAATTGGGATAGAGACGAAGACTTTGTGCAGGAGGAACTTTATAACGACATTCGAAAAGTAGCCGAAGGCGATGGCTGGTTAGAGGAAAGAACTGGATTGCATAAGACCGAATTTATTGAAACCAGAAGGCATTGGTTCTCAAAGCCTGTCATCCATGATACAAATGGAATCGTAAATGTCTTGAACTTGGTAGAAGGGCAGGAAGCAATAGTGGAGAGCCCTACTGACGCTTTCGAGCCATTTGTTGTTCACTATGCGGAGACAT
This sequence comes from Aureibacter tunicatorum, assembly GCF_036492635.1. Lineage (GTDB taxonomy): Bacteria > Bacteroidota > Bacteroidia > Cytophagales > Cyclobacteriaceae > Aureibacter > Aureibacter tunicatorum. The sequence goes on along the minus strand of NZ_AP025305.1, from coordinate 4,515,670 downwards.
TTATCGTTCCGGCGCAAGTGGGACAGTATATTATCAGTCCGTATGGAGAAAGCGAAGGCAAAAAGATCGCAACGATCAAGGCATTTGTGAGAGGCTAGAGGCTATAAGAGCTTTTTGACCAGTACAATTTATTTTTTTGGATAAAATTATTTTTTGAGATGAGTATTGATCAATATAAAGGAGGAGATAGAACATTATTGTTCTGTCTCGTAGCCTCCATGGGAGGTTTTCTGGCAGGGTTTCATTCTGCCGTGATTTCAGGAGCGATTAGCCAGTTGGAATCGTATTTTGAATTGTCGTCCGCAGGCATAGGTTGGGTGATTTCATCCATGCTTTTGGGTTGCGCTTTGGGAGCTTTGGGAGCGGGCAATTTGGCGGAGCAATATGGAAGAAAAAAGGTAATGATGCTTATCGCTGTATTCTTCTTTGCTTCTTCTGCATTAACCGCATATCCACCAAGCTTTTCAGCTTTGATTTTCGCAAGAATACTAGGTGGACTTGCGATTGGGATGTCTACGGTATTATGTCCAATGTATATTTCGGATATTTCCGACAATGAATCGAGAGGGAAGATGGTGTCTTTGTTCCAAATGGGAATGGTAGTGGGAATTTTGATTACCTATATTTCCAATTCTTATATTTCTGGATTGGGAACTGATTCTTGGCAACTTCAGACAGGCTGGAGAATGATGTTTTTGGTTGAATTATTGCCTGCTTTGGCTTTTGGCTTGGCATTGATAGTATTGCCTGAATCTCCAAGGTGGCTTATCTCGAAATCAAGGAAAAAAACGGCTTTGACGGAACTTAGGAAGATCAAAAGGGAAAAGTTTGTTAAAAGCGAGTTTGAGGAAATGTTAAGCAGCAGTTCAGCGGAAAATAATCAAGAGGATTCAAGTTGGAAGACATTGTTTCATGCCAGATACAGAACGATTGTTATCTGTGGCTTGATATTGGCCGTTTTTTCCCAGACTACGGGGATCAATGCTATTTTGTATTATGCTCCTGAGATTTTCAAGAAGCTTGGAGGCGGATCTGAGATGGCTATGATGCAAACTGTGGGCATTGGCTTGATCAATTTTGCATTTACTATATTGGCGATTTGGCTTATTGATAAAGCCGGGAGAAGATTTCTTTTGTTGCTTGGGTCAATAGGGATGAGTGTTTCTTTAGGTTGCGTTACTTTCTGCTTTTACTCAGGCATGCAAGAAAGCATTCTTGTGTTTATCTCGATTTTGGCATTCATTGCATTTTTCGCGATTTCCTGGGGACCTGTGACCTTTGTGCTTATCTCGGAGATTTTTCCTCAAAGCATTAAATCCAAAGCGATGTCTTTGGCTGTGCTGAGTTTGTGGACAGCGGTATTTGTGGTGTCGCAGTTGTTCCCAATGTTGCTGGAAAGCGCGGGGGAAATGATAACCTTTGGCATTTTTCTAGGCTCAGCGGTATTGTCGTTGATGTTTGTATGGAAATTCATTCCTGAGACGAAAGAGAAGTCATTTAAGGAAATTGAAAAAGAATGGACTAAACAAGATGGCCAAGTAAAGCAGAATCTTAAGACTGCAGTTTCTTAATCATTTTAAATGCAAAGCTATGCGTAGTTTAATTGTCGCCATATTGGCTTTTTTATGCGGATTGCAAGCGCCGGCTTTTGGATTGGAAATGTCTGATTACTACTCCAGTGGCATGGTTTTGCAAAGAGGTGAGGTTAATGTCATTAAAGGCAAAGCTCGTCCCGGCAGTAAAGTGTCGGTTTGCCTTGACGGAAGCAGAGTTGCTCGAACGAGTGTAGATGGAAAAGGGGATTGGCAATTGTCTTTGCCTCCCCAGAAAGCTGGAAGGAATCATTTAATATCGATCAGCAACGATGGAAAAAGCATAGAGTTGGAAGATGTTGCTTTTGGCGATATTTGGCTTTGCGCGGGACAATCGAATATGGAGTATTCTGTGGGCATGTTTCCGTATGCCGATCAAGTGGCAAAATCCGCCGATTCAAAAGATATCAGATTCTTCAATGTGGAGAGCAGAATGGATGGACTTCCTCGCAAGGATATCGCTGGCGAAGGTTGGCTCTATGCCACAGGTGATCGAGTGAAAGACTTGAGCGCTGTCGGATACTTTTTTGGAAAGAATTTGTCGGATTCGCTTGACGTGCCTGTTGGTCTTATTTCAGTGAACTGGAGCGGAACCGCTATCGAGCCTTGGATGTCAAAAGAAGCATTGGAGAAGTTTCCAGAATTTCAGGGAGTGCTTGTGAATTCTCAAGACAAGTATTTTGAGGAAGTAGAACAAGCGTTTTCAGTATTTAGGAAAGACTGGGATGACAAACATTATTTGAAAGGCGAGGGATTGAATGAAAAGTGGTATTCGCCGATTCATGATTTCTCGGAATGGAAGCCGATAAATTTACCCGCTTATTGGGAAAATGCCGGATTGGAAGATTATGATGGAGCCGTATGGTTCAAAACGTCATTTGATATTCCTGAAGGCTTCGAAGGAGATACTTTATTGTTGGACTTGAATCTTATCGATGACTATGATATCGCTTGGGTCAATGGGTTAAAGGTAGGAGAAACATTTGGCAATAAAGTTTGGAGGCATTACAAGGTCGCTACTGATGACCTTAAAGCTAAAGGCAATGTGTTAGTTCTTAGAGTATTTGACATTGGCGATAATGGCGGTTTGAATTTTCATCCATTATTCGCTTCGGATATTTTATCTGGTGAATGGGTTTATCAGGAAGACTATAGATTGGAAACGGATGGTTTTGAAGTTCCTGATATTGTCAATGTGAGCCCGTTTAGCTCTATTTCCGTTTTGTATAATGGGATGCTCGCTCCTTTGGCCGATATGAAAATTAAAGGCGTGATCTGGTATCAAGGAGAGTCGAATGTTTCCAGAGCGGCGGACTATGAAAAACTGCTTGAAGCAATGATTGAGGACTGGAGAAGAACATTCTCAAAGCCTGATTTGCCTTTTGCGATTGTTCAACTGGCCAATTTTAATCTTGAGAAGGATTCATACGCGGACAGCGAGTGGGCGGAGTTGAGAGAATCGCAACAACGTGTTTCGGATAAGGTCGAGCAAGTGTGCATGGCGACAGCTATAGATCTTGGAGACGCTTATGATATACATCCGCATAATAAGCAGGAGGTCGGAAGAAGGCTGGCAGAAGGGGTGTTGTCAATGGTTTATGACAGGGGCTCTTGTTATCAACAAGGCCCGAGATTAGAGAAGGTCGAATACAAGGAGAAGAGTGTGATTTTGACCTTTGATCAAGATTTGGAAGTCAAAGGAAAATATGGATATGTAAGAGGATTCGTCTTGTCTGGCGAATCCGGAGAATTTGCTTGGGCAAAAGCGAAATTGCTTGCAAGCAATAAGGTGGAAGTAAGGGCAAATGCGGATGATAGACCATCGGCATTGAGATATCTTTGGGAAGATAATCCCGGAGAGATGAATTTGTATGGAAAAGATAGTGGCTTGCCGGCACATCCCTTCAGGACTGATACTTTGGTGCTGTCGACGGAAGGCAAACATTATGATTTTGATTGATAGTTTTTTAATTGAAGTGGTATGAGATTAAATTTTTTGTTTTGCGCATTGGCTTTGGCCTCAATGTTTTCTTGTCAAAATAGTGATTCTAATAATAGTGGAGTTGAAAAATCTGAGGAATTGACCAACGCCAGCGTTTATATCGACTCGGCATTTACAAAGATGTTCATGTCTGAAGTGGATGGGCAAATTACTGGCGCTGACGGAACTTATTCCATTCCTTTGAGCGATGGAAGATCATTGTTTTTGTTTGGAGACTCATTTTTAGATAAAGTTGTTGATAATACAAGAGAGGAGAAAGATCCTCCATTCATACATAATAGCTTCATGATCTTGGATGGTTTGGATGGAGGCATCAAGCCAATATTCAATACTTTGGATGGACATAACGAGGCTATTGCCGAACCGTTTGCTGATGATCATTGGTATTGGCCGGGAACAGGATTTGAAAAAGACGGTAAGCTATATGTTTTCATGTCTGAGTTTTTCCAGCGAGACCCGAATAGCATTTGGGGCTTTGAATGGTTGTCTACGGATTTATTGGTTTATTCATTGGAGGACTTTTCAATATTGGAAAGATACGATATCCCTTATTCCAATGACAATGGAGTTCATTATGGACATGCGGTGGTTGAAGATGGCGAATTTGTATATATCTACGGGGCTCAAGCTACAGACGAAGGAAATTCAGTAGCTCACGTGGCTAGAGCTAAACAAGGAAGTCTGGAAAAGGATTGGGAGTTTTTCGATGGCAGTGGCTGGAATGACAACCCAATGTCTACACAACCGATGGGAGGCTTGTCTACTGTGCAGATTTCAGAACAGTTCAATGTAGTTAAGATGAAAGATTCTTTCGTATTGTTGACTCAGCAAAGAGGCATAGGCGAACCGGATATTTATACATTCACATCCGATGAGCCTTTCGGTAATTGGGACAATAAGGTCAATATATACAGAACAACCGAGCAAGATGCGGACAGCACTGTGTATACTTACAATGCGATGATACATCCGCAATTGGAGAAAGACGGTAGAATTTTAGTTTCGTACAATGTGAACACGCTAGTGTTTGAAGACTTGTTTACCGACGCAAGCATTTACAGACCAAGATTTATCAGTGTTCCTACTCAGTTGATATTGGGAGACTCAAAATCGGAAAAAATATGAGGGCATTATCGATAGCGATTATTGCAATGTTTGTGAATTTGGCGGCATACGCCACTCCTTCAAACATTGCCCCTCAAGCTAAAGTATCAGCGTCCAGTTACCTATCTGAGGACTTTGGGCCTGATCATGTGATTGATGGGATCATCATGGAAAAAGGCAAAGGAGAATGGGCTTGCAAAGGCTATGTGCACTCTTGGGGAGTGATGTATTTGCCTTGGGTTCAGCTAGATTGGGAAAAGCCAGTCAAAACGAATAAGATTAGGCTTTATGACCGACCTGATATTAATGAGAATTTGATTGGAGGGACTTTGCACTTTAGCGATGGCAGTACTATAAGCGTCACAGCTATTCCAGTGGATGGATCTGCAAAGGAAATCACTTTCCCTACCAAGGAAATCTCTTGGGTGAAATTTGAAGCGACTGATGGTGAGGGCAAAGATATAGGTTTATCGGAGTTTGAGGTTTATCAAGCGCAAGAGGATTTTGAGGATTATGTTAGTTGGGTTGATCCGTATATTGAAACGACCAGAGGCAGATGGTTTTATTGCACTCCGGGAGCTCGGCCATTTGGTATGGTAGCCGCTGCCGCGTATACTCGAAATAAAAATCAAGGAGGTGGAGGTTACAATTACAACTCTATGGAGATAAGAGGTTTCAACCAGATCAATGATTGGATGATTTCGGGTGTGAATATAATGCCTAATGTCGGCGATGTGGAAGTTGGCGGCGGAGAAGAGTCGTGGAAATCGGCTTTCAAGCATGAAAATGAGGTCATCCAACCAGGGTATCATAAACTGTTTCTTGAAAGATACAATGTTTGGACGGAGTATACAGCGACGGAAAGAGTCTCGTTTTATCGAATGAATTATGTGGACGCAGAAGTTGAGCCCCGCATGATCGTTGATCTGGGCAGCAAACTTGGAAATGCGACGATGACGGAAGCAGACCTGAAACAAGTATCTGATCAAAGACTTGTTGGAAGTCTTAAGTCGGTGGATAGATTTTGGGGAGGACCAGATTCCATTGATGTTTACTGCGTGGTTGAATTTGATCATCCGATTCAAGACGCTGATTCTTGGGTTGGCGATGCTTTGACAGAAGGGAAGTCTTCCGTAAAGGGCAATGAAGCTAGGCTCAATTTGAAATTCCAAGAGGGAATAGGAACCTTGAAAATGAAAATAGGCATATCATTCACAAGTGTGGAAAATGCGATCTACAACTTGGAGAATGAACTCAGCCATTGGGATTTTGACAAAGTGAAATCGGAGACTCAGCTTATATGGAATGAAAAGATGGCTAAGATTGATGTGCAAGGCGGTACGATTCCTCAGAAAACTAAATTTTACACCGATTTATGGCATGTGTTGTTAGGAAGGCATATCATCAACGACGCCAATGGATATTATCCTGATTACACGCATGGAGAATATGTTGATAAGAGAACTTCCGTATCCAAGAAAGTTCGCAAACTGCCTATGGATAAGAATGGCAAAGCGAAATTCAACATGTATAGCTTTGATGCCTTGTGGTTGACTCAGTGGAATCTGAATGTGCTTTGGGGACTGGCGTGGCCGGAAGTTTTGGATGATTTCTCAGCTTGCTTGGTTCAATATGCTAAAAATGGAAAGCTATTGCCTAGAGGTGCGTGTGTGGGCGGATACTCGTTTATTATGACAGGAACTCCTGCCTCCAATATGCTTTCAAGTGCTATCATGAAAGACCTTTTGACGAAAGCCAAGCCTGCCGATGCTTTTAAATTGATGAAATCCAATCATTTGCCGGGAGGAATGATGAGTTTTGAAAGTTCCGAGGATTTGGAATTTTATATCAAGAATGGATGGTGCCCTGATAATGCCGGTAAAACGATTGAATGGGCGTTTCAGGATTGGGGATTGGCTCAAGTGGCTGTCAAGCTAGGAAAAAAGTCAGATGCCAGAGAATTTGAAAGACGTTCCAAGGGCTGGAAGCAGATTTTCAGGGAAGATCAAAAACTCTTGTTTCCAAAGACTGCGAACGGACAATGGTTACATGACGATCCTTTGAATGGTTCAGGCTGGATAGAAGCGAATGCTTGGCAAGGCACATGGGGGATTTCTCATGCGATACCTCAATTAGTGGACTTAATGGGAGGCAAGGATCAGTTTTCGGATAAGCTTAATCATGCTTTTGAACAGGCCGAAGGCGATGACTTTGTCTTTGGCTATAGCGATGGCTATGTTAGTTATGCGAACCAGCCGGGTTGTTCCAATGCCCATGTGTTCAGCCATGCGGGCAAGCCTTATTTGACACAGTATTGGGTGAGAAAAGTCAATGAGCAAGCTTATGGAGGAATTACTCCGGATAAAGGCTACGGAGGCCATGATGAAGATCAAGGGCAGATGGGTGGCGTGAGCGCTTTGATGTCGATAGGGTTGTTTGACGTGAAAGGCAGCTTGGAGCAAAAGCCTAAGTATGACATTACAAGTCCTGTGTTCGATCAGATCACTATTCAGTTGAATTCGGATTACTATTCAGGAGAAAGCTTTGTGATCAAGACGCATAACAATAGTAAAGAGAATATGTATATCCAATCGGTTAAGTTGAATGGAGATAATCATGAGGCTTTTCAGTTTAGCCATGACGACTATACAAAAGGAGGTTTATTGGAAATTTGGCTTGGAGATCAACCAAACAAAGATTGGGGCAAACCGCTATAGGTTTTTTTAAAATGCATAACGAAGATTAATTTCCCTTTTAAATTCCCCTTGGAAGGTCAAGCGTATCACTCAGCTTGGCCTTTTTTTGATTTAAATAAAAACTTTATGCAGGATATGGTCGCAATTATTTTTGCGCATATATTGATTATCGTCTAACGAGCTGTCATTAGATCGAAATAGATTGTTAAGTGAAAATAATCGCGATAAATAAAGCTTATTGTCTTGGAGTCTTTTCAGCGGCTTTTTCCAAGTCGAACAAATCGTTAAGAACATCGATAAGAGTCTCTGCCTCGTCTCTTTTACAAGCTGCTTTTAATTGCAATACAGGAAGCTTCATGATTTTTTGGATCATTGACTTGGTTACTTGATCGATCATCTTGGCTTCTTTGTCGCTGGCTTTTTTGAGGTATCGAGCCATCTCTTCTTTTCTGATTTGCTCCAGAGCGTCTTTCATCTTCTTGATGGTAGGAGACACAGTCATCTCCTTGCTCCAGTCACCAAATTCATCCAAAGTCTCTTCGATGATTCGCTCAACATCAGGTATGGAAGCGATTCTTTTTTGAACGGCTTTGTTCGTTTTCTCAGAGATCGTGTCAATGTTTTGAAGCACTACGCCCGGAACAGTCTCCACACCCAATTCTATGCTTCTAGGCACAGAGAGGTCGATGAACATTTTGTATCCCGGAATATTAAGCGATTCCACCATGTTCTTGGTAATGAATGGCGAATCCGCTGCGATAGAGCAGATGATCACATCGCACTCCTGAACAGCTTCTTTCATTCGGCTGAAGTCCATCACTTGATGACCGCATTCTTCCGCTAAAGCTTCAGCTTTCGAGCGCGTTCTGTTCATGATATAAACCTCAGTGCCTTCAGGAACTGTTTCAAGGTTTTTGCATACATCCGTTCCTATTTCTCCTACGCCTAATACTAGGATTTTTGGCGTGATGATTTGACTGGCGAAGTCCTCCGCCATTTCAGCCGCAACATAGGCTACAGAAGCACCTCCATCTCTGAAAGCTGTTTCTTGAGAAACTCTTTTATTGCTATAGAATATGGTATGTAATAATCTGTGCAAAAACGGACCAACGCATTCCTCGTCAGCGCACCATTGGTAGGCTCTTTTGATTTGATTGGAAATCTGAATATCTCCGATCACTTTCGCCTCAAGTCCCATAGATACCCTGAAGAAGTATTTTTGAGCTTCGTAATTATCGTCTATGCAATGGAAAAAAGGTAAAATGCTTGAAGAGTCTGAGTAGCCTTTGTGGATGCATAATAATTTCACCAGTTCCACTGTGCGATCTTCATCTGCGCAATAGTAAAATTCTGTTCTGTTGCACGTGGATAAAATCAACACCTCAGAAATGTCTGTATGCTCCTTGATCATTCTGAGCAGACTTTTGCAGGCTGTTTCATCCAAGGCGACAAGCTCTCGCACTTCTATCGGCGCATGCTTGTAAGAAAGACTGGTGGTTTTAAAATTATTGTACATAGCTTTTCTCCCCTCTCACTTCAAAATTACGTCATTAAAACGTAAATCTTGTGTAAAATTGAGCCATTTAGTATTAATTTAGAATTAATTCAAATAATTGTTTTCCCAAACAAAGAACGTATATGAATTATTTGAACTTGTTCACAAATATCCTTGATAGTGAACATCAAAATCAATGACATTTGTCATATGTTGGTGGTATGGGTGAAAATAAAATCATGTAAGATTTTGACTTTATTCCGAATATTTAGTGATCAACAGGTGTCTTTTGCTTGATTTTTGTCTCAAAATCCGCTGATAAAAAGAAGTTTTTTCCATTTGATAGGGAGGATCGTAGCGTATAATCCCATGGCGATCAAGTACATTAAAATATAGCTTGGAGCTTTCTTTTGCTCATAAACTTTGAGGGCTGTTCCTAATGAAGACTTCATTCCCTTAAGACTCCAAATTTCATCTATGATGAGATGAAGTATATAACCCAGCAAAAAGGCCAATGCCGCGAATTTGACGAATTCATCATCGAATTTTGAGATTTTCAACTCTCTTCGGTAGTTGTTGAGCCAGAGTATCAGGTGTCCGAATAATCCGGAGATCACCATGCCTGCGGGAATCGAGTGAAACAATCCTCTATGCTTCGTGTATTGATTGAATATAGGCTTGATAACATACACGCTCAAGGCCCAGGAACCGCCTATAATCACGACAACATGATAATACTCCACTTTCTTGAAAAGAATAATGGAGCAGATAACGCCAGACAACAGACCGAAATATTTGAAGAATTTTCGGGTGATGATCGCCTTATTGGCATCGATATCGGGAGATAAACTTCCCAAATAAAATAGCAATCCTATAATAATTGCCTCGTTGATATTGAGCTTAAGCAGCTCCACGGAAGCTATGCTTGCGGCTACGCCAGCTACGCCTCCCGCGATGGAATGACCTGTGAACCCTGCCATGCGTGGTGATTGTCTTGACTAATAATTTTAGAATCATACAATATGCCACTAATTTGGTTATATTCACAAATTTTTCAAGCTAAAAGTATTATCAATATTTGAATAGTATATTAATTTATGCGATTAGATTAATTCCTGTAGTTAAAGTTTTTTCAAAACATTGATATTGTCTTCATTGGACAGTTTTCTGGTTTCGGGAGTGTATAGTTTCTCTATGCGGTTTTTGTAGTACTCTATGACCAAATGCCTGCGGAGCTTCATGGTGTTGTTGAGAAAATGGTTTTGCTCTGTAAAGCCTTCGGCAAGCAGTCCGATGGATTGCGGCAGCCACTTCTCAGGGAACATGTTTTCGAATTTTCCGCCTTTTTTGAATAACTCAAGTTCTTCTTGGATCAGATTGAAAGCGCTGTTTCTTCCAGCTTCCGTATGAATGGATTGGTTCATCTCGGCAAGCTTGCGGTTGAGTTTTTCCATATCAGGATAAGCCAAGGCCACTGTGTATGGGTTTTGGCTGTTGTAGAGCATGATTTGCTTGATGTACTCCGAGCGCTCCTCGATAGCTTCTTCGATAGCTTCAGGAGCGTATTTTTCTCCGTCATTATTGATCAGCAAGCTTTTGTATCTGCCTCGGACGTACAAGAAGTTATCCTCATCCAGATACCCCATGTCTCCTGTATGCAACCAACCGTCTTTGATCGTTTCAGCGGTTGCTTTTTCGTTTTTCCAATAGCCATGCATGACATTTTCACCCTTGACGACTATTTCGCCAGTTTGGCCTAGAGGAAGTTCTTTGCCTTGTTCGTCGCAGATTTTGACTTTGAGGTTTTTGACAATATATCCGCTTGAGCCAAGCTTGTGCTTGTGTGGCATATTGGCTGAGATGATTGGCGAGGCTTCGGAAAGACCATAGCCTTGAAACATCGGTATGCCGATGGCATAGAAGAATTTTTGAAGCTCGATATCAAGCAAAGCTCCTCCTCCGATGAAGAATTTCAAATTAGGGCCGAATGAGGCTCTGATTTTTCGGAAAATAAAATAATCGTAGACTTTGTATCGTATGCGATCTGTAAGAGAGCATTTGCTTCCTTTGTTCCAGCCCTCCTTGTTGTACTTGTAGGCGAATTTCATCGCTTGTCGGAAAAAACTCTCTGTGCGTTTTCCTTTGGCGACAATTTCCCTTTCGATATTGTACTTGAAGCTTTTGGCCAATGCTGGCACGCTCAACAGGAATGACGGCGAAATTTCACGAATGTTTTTCGGCACATTTCTTAGCGTATCTATCGCCGTTTTGCCGATCTCCACTGAAGCCATGCTGGCTCCTTTGACGATGATGCCGTATATTCCCGCTGTATGGGCGAACGAGTGATCCAATGGCAATATCAGCAAGGTGCGATATTCTTCTATGTTAGGCATAAGTTCCGCAGCTTGCTCCACATTGGCCGTGTAGTTGCGGTGCGTGAGGATGATGCCTTTAGGATCCGATGTTGTGCCTGATGTATAGCAGATATTGGAAAAATCGTTTTCTTGGACTTGAGACTTTCTATCCTCCAATTGCTGGGGAGTTGATAGATTCAGCGAATTGCCCAAGCTCAGGAGTTCGTTGAATCGCATTTCTCCCGGCATCAATTCGATTTCGTCATCCATTACGATGATTTTTTCCAGCTCAGGCAAGTCTTCTCGCAAAGCGCGTATTTTTTCCAGATGGAAGCTTGAGGCGATTGCGAAACGACACCCTGAATGGTTCAGCCTGAACTTGAGCTCCGAGGGCTCGTTGATTTTGACCGATATGGGCACATTGACGCCGCCGGCGAAGAGTATGCCCAATTCGCTGATCAGCCAATTGCGTTGCCCTTCGGCAATCAAAGCTGTCCTTTCACCTTTTTTCAATCCCAGTTGTATAAGTCCCGCCGCGCAGTTTCTTATCAGCTCATTGAGCTCTTTATATGAAGTAGCCGCGTATTGTCCGTCGCGCTTTTCCCAAAACGCCGGATTGTCAGCGAAGTTTCTAACGCTGTCTTCAAATAAAGCTATAAGAGTTCTATTTCCTTCCATCTTTCAAACTTGAGGCGCAAAATTAAGGCCTTGCAAGAACTATATCAAGAACTTCTCCTCAAAGGTTTATCGTATAAATGGCATTATTTTTCTTTGAATAAATGATTATTCTATGGACATTAGAATTGGCTTTGGCTTTATGGCCCGCCACATAATTTGAAACACATTATATATTTATATTCATCAAATCTACATCCTTAGCTTATGATCAAGTCCATGACAGGATACGGCACAGCCCAATTCGAAAATGAAAATTGTTCCGTGTCTGTTGAGATAAAGTCGCTTAACTCCAAGTACCTCGACGCCAATATCAAGTTGCCGAGGATATTTATGGAAAAGGAAATCGAAGTGAGAAACCTCCTTTCTGAAAAGCTGGAACGAGGAAAGATCGCTTTGATCATCGATTTTTCCAAAAAAGAAGACGACACTCCAAGAGTTGAAATCAACGACGCGCTTTTTAGAAAATATTACGGAGACTTGGAACGATTGGCTGATGATGTGGACGCTCCAAAGCAGGAGCTTTTCAAGCTGGCTTTTCAAATGCCCGAAGTAGCCGTGAGCAAAAAAGACGACGGCAATGCGGAATTATGGCAGAACATACGATCAGCCGTGATCGAAGCCGTTGGCAAATGCGATGAATTTAGAAGACATGAAGGGCAAACGCTGGCAGTGAAGCTGACCGAATACAAGGACAATATCGGAGCCTTGTTGGAAAAAGTGCTTACGTATGAGGATGAGCGTATCGAGACTGTCAAGGCAAGGATATCGCAAAATCTAACCGAGCTGAAGGGAAGAGCGGATGTGGATCAAAATAGATTTGAGCAAGAGTTGATCTACTATATCGAGAAACTGGATATCAGCGAGGAAAAAGTAAGGTTGAGAAGTCATTTGGATTATCTGGATCAAGTGCTTGACGCTCCGAAGTCCAATGGAAAGAAGATCGGTTTCATCGGCCAGGAAATTGGTCGCGAGATCAACACGATCGGCTCCAAGGCGAATCATTCGGAAATTCAACGCATCGTAGTGCAGATGAAGGATGAGCTGGAAAAGATCAAAGAACAAGCGCTTAATGTGCTGTAACGATGTTGCAAATTAATTAGATGATCAAAATAAATTCCCTGTTTTCAAGTATAAAATAGAAGCTTGAAAATAGCGAATTCCCCATTCCGACGGGGGATTAAGGGGGATGTTTTTCTCAATCTCTTAAGAGTTGATATGTCAAAATAATTTTATAGATACTAGACATTATCACGATTGATTTTGATACCATTTTACTTTCCTCTGGAGGAAATACAAAGGAGGACGGTTTAGAAAATCATAAAAAGCTAATCGTGATAAGTAAGACTTATGAAAATAAAAGGGCTGTTTCGCAGCCCTTTTATTATTGCACGAATATCATATTCTTCGATATCCTTTTTTGTCTTGAGAAAACCGAAAATCTATATTTTTTGAATCCTTTGAATGCTATTGAAATTTTGGCCAAAGACTTTGATTATATACAGACCTGATTTGTATGGCCTTAAATCTATTATGCGATGGTTAGACTCAATACGTGTTGTGCTTAATATTTTTCCTTGTGAGTTGTATAAAACGCAGGTTTTATCCTTGGCATTTTTTATGGTAATAAAATCCTCGCATGGATTGGGAAAAATGGCCAATGAATTATCTATTTCAAGTTCTTCAAGAAAATATATTGGAATTGTTCTGTTTTCGCTTTTTAGATCTTTTTCAAAAGAAGAATTCTCGAATTCAATCTCTAATGTATTTGGAAGATTGTTCAGCAAACTTAATTGACCTTGAAATTCCAAAGCAATACTTTTACTGTCGAGTTCTGAAATTGCGAAATCAATGGAATGGCTTTCTGAGCTTGAATTGAATGTTTTGATATGATAGTTAATAGAGCTGTTGAAATTATTATCTCCGTAGATTTTTATTTTATGCAATAATGCTTCTTTGATCATCATGGTTTCGGGATGGTATTTGATAATGACAGGGCTTTCTGTCGAAAGGTATGAATGTTCGATAATTCCTGTTTTGATCAAATTCTCAGTAGACCAAAGGTTTTTGTGCGTGGAAAGTTGGAGCGTTTCTTTCATCTCATTTACTTGCTCTTTTGTGAACATGGAATACTTTGAGGAATATTCCATGAAGTTTTGCCAATTGATATAATTATTGTTGCAGTTGAGTGTTCTACCGTGTTTGATGTCATTGTTTTTGACTTTTGGCGTATCTTTTATTCCATCATCATCATTGAAGTCAAGGCAGCCACCTTCAAAAGTATGCTTGAGGTTAAGCCAATGGCCTAATTCATGAGTAAATACAGATCTGAATTCCTCATCGGTATTTCTGCCAAGGTATCTTCCGTTGTAAACGACTCTTGAAAGCTTTTGATCCGACATGTTTTTATTGGGAAAGAAAGATACTCCCGAATGAGTCAATATGCCGTTGCCATATATGTCATTCATAATGTAAATGTTCAAATAGCTGTAATTATCCCAAGCATAGGAGGCGATTTCTTGATCATAAATGATATCATTGGCAAAGCCTGATTTTATCTCATCGTAAAAAATGACGCCATTGGTTACAGTACCCCAAGGTGTGGCTTTAGCTAATTCAAATCTAATATTAAGACGCTCTTTCAAGTGATCAAATTCTTGATCAATGGATCCGTCAGACCAATCAGAGGACAAGCCTTTGAAATCATCGGAAGTTTTTTCCAAAGCGTCTTTGATGAGATCATAATCTATCGGAGTCATCCCTTTTTCAGGATTGAACACATGCACGACGACAGGAATGATATATTCTCTGTTTGAAGAAGCAATAGGCTTCGCTTTTCGCATAATGCTCAATTCGTGACGCTCTCCGCTAACTTGGCATCGGAGAGGAGGAGTATTGACTTGAGCTATGGATGCATGCTGAAGAAAAAATAAAAGTGTTAATAATAGAGTATGCTTCATTAGCGTATATTATTTGTCAGGAATAAAGCAAGTGTCGCTGGTGGTGAAGAAGCTATGTCTTCTTTTGCTGAACTCCATATAACACCAGTCTCTAAGGCTTTTGGGAATGAAGAGAAATACAGTTAGAAACGACCATGGGCTTTTCAAAATGGAAGCTATCCTTAGCGCAGCGCTTGATTGATCGTATAAGCGATTCTCATTGATGAAAATCAGACTGTTTTTTTGACCTTTGGGAAAAGAGTAGCCATAAGCTTTGAGCAATTTGCCCGCTTCATTGGAATGTAAGGAGAGAAAATCAATATTGTTTTCTCTCTTGTTGTCATTGATGAATTGCATGCTTTTGTTGCAAAAGATGCAATCAGTGTCGAATAGTATGGTATGCTTGTGTTTGGGCATAGGATTTATCGTTTGCTGGTAGGCTTCTTTTAAAGTAGGAGAGTAGAGTCGTCCACTTGCTTTTAAAATCAGGAAGTTTTGCATTGATGATCATTTCCGGAGGTAGAATATATAGAATCAGCGCGCAGGTCATTGTCATGTAAAATGTCACCAGCCCATGAACAAGCATGATCCCAAAGTGAAATAATATGCCAAAGAAGAGGAAGTATTTTTTCTTATTAAATGACATGAAGAGAGTGCCAAATAATAATATTTCAAAAGCTATGGCACCCCAGCTAATGGATTGCACAACTAATGCGTTATTGAGGCTGTGTTCCAACCAACCTCCCGAAAGGGCATCTGATAGGCCAAAAATAGAATTGTTGAACCAGTAATAAACGGCGGTTCCGTCTACCC